>NZ_JAUOEU010000078.1:0-535 GCF_031932105.1 Shewanella sp. SP1S1-7 | reverse complement strand
GGAAGGCTTCGATAGTCATGCCATCGATGCCAGCCGCGCCTTTATTGGCTTTAACTTGACGCCAAGCTCGGTGTAGATTTTCAGGTTCGAGTAGTTGTTGGAATAAATCGCTGTTGAAGGCCGGTTGCATATCAATACGCTGCCGATAGTAATCGTCTGGCGACGTAGTGGGTATCGACAAGTTTGACAAGACTCCTCCTTCTTCTAAATGTTCAGGCCTTCACCATATCCCAACCATTACGATGGGCGTTGGGCTACTATGCCGTCTGCTGACTTCTGCTTAATCACATACCGAGTTACCCCGTCATGCGCTATCGGTTTTCATCTGGTTCGCTCTTTTCAGTCGATGAGATTGAAAAGCCAAGGCACTTAATAGACCAGAGCCTTACTGGTTATTGACCGATCGCGTGTTAAGCAGATCTCCCCAGATAAGAACATGAACTTTCTTTGCACTGCTGCATCATTTACGGTGGCCATTAGATCACGTGGTTTCGTCGTCTTGTCCCCTTACTTCGTGGGGGAGGCCCTGCCAACT
>NZ_JAUOEU010000077.1:0-557 GCF_031932105.1 Shewanella sp. SP1S1-7 | reverse complement strand
CTTTGTAGTGGATTGTTTTGTGGTAGCGTAGCGCAAACCGCAAAACAAGTAACGAAAAAGCCGTCAGACTGCCTTGCCTTGTTAGCAGTGTTCAAAGTACGAGCTCTCTAATTACAGGGATCTCAATAAGCTTTTCTAGATACTCTTCAGAAATACACTGCAATTGAGCTACCTCACATTCATGAGGTAAAGAAAAGCGTAGAAACATGCCGTTTTTCACTAGCACATCATTTAATGCACGTTCTTGAATACTTTTGGTCCAAAGTCCGTTAGGGACCTTCTTTGTTAGTTGTATTAGCTCAAGGCCATGAGGCTCGAACATATTTATATTTGCTAGAAACCTTTCCGTTGTCATTTGGAGATCTACAATTGGGCACCTTATTTCAACATCTTTCATGTACTCTGATGGTGAAATTGGAAAGTCGGCCTTCCACCACTCTAACCTCGAATTTGGCATGTGCTGCTGTAACCAGACATATTCTATTTCTGGATTTAAGATGTGCTTTAAAATGGAAGCACTACAGCTATCGAAATTTATTGTAAATAGACTCATGTTT
>NZ_JAUOEU010000076.1:0-644 GCF_031932105.1 Shewanella sp. SP1S1-7 | reverse complement strand
TGCCACTGGATTGTTAAGTGGCACGCCAAGTAATGCCGATGTGGGTGCACACCCAGTAACACTGCGGGTGACGGATACGGACGGTTTAACGGCAGAGCAAAGCTTCAGTATTACCGTGACCAACGTCAACGATGCACCGACGATTAGTTCAACGGCCATCACAGCTGCCACTCAAGATGCGGCGTACAGCTACAGCTTCGCGGCGAGTGATACCGATGTGGGCGACGTACTGACATTGAGCGCGGTGACTAAACCAAGCTGGTTGAGCTTCAATGCGGCTACGGGCGTGTTAAGTGGCACGCCAAGTAATGCCGATGTGGGCAGCCATGCGGTGACACTGAAAGTCACCGACACGGACGGCTTAACGGCAGAGCAAAGCTTCAGTATCACAGTGACCAACGTCAACGATGCGCCGACGATTAGTTCAACGGCCATCACCGCTGCCACTCAAGATGCGGCGTACAGCTACAACTTTGCGGCTGCGGATACCGATGTGGGCGACGTACTGACATTCAGCGTAGTGACTAAACCAAGCTGGTTGAGCTTCAATGCGGCTACGGGCGTGTTAAGTGGCACGCCAAGCAATGCCGATGTGGGCAGCCATGCGGTGACACTGAAAGTCACCGACACGGACGGCTTAACGG
>NZ_JAUOEU010000075.1:0-700 GCF_031932105.1 Shewanella sp. SP1S1-7 | reverse complement strand
GTGTTTTGGTGAGCCATGGAAGACTTTATTTCTTTAATAGCCAGAGGTGTTTTTTGGCTTTTCGTTGAAATGTTTTTTTATAAATTATGTTACGTTGTGGGTTACTACTCTTTACGCCTTATCTCGGCGGGAAAGCACCCCAAGTATGAGCTTGAATTGCATGAAGAAGTTGAAAACTATCTATGGGGAAATTCTTTGGTTTCGCTCTTTGGGCTGCTACTAATCGCATTTACTATAGGAGTACTTTTACATTGCGTAATTTGAGAAAACACATAACAAACAAAGGCAAGGCGACGCATACCGCGCGCTTGCTTTGAGCGTTATGCACCGAAGGAGAATCCGTGCAAGAAGTAGATGACGAATTTTATGAGCGTGCTGATGCGCACATTCATTTGTCCAACGATCAGATAAATGAAAAGGCCACCCTAGGCAAAGTAAGTGCTTCAAATATGTACGCTACGGCTCGTTTCAATGCATGGGTTAGCGCGTGCAGCTGGAATAATGGCCAAGAAATGGCTGCTTCCAAGCAAGAGACACTAGACTACTTCGTCACTGAATACCGAAAAATGCTCGAAGAAAACCTAGATGATTACATCGAAAACTTCGAGTCTTACATGAGGCCCAGCGAGTAATGCATAACAAGGCCATTAAATTCGCTCCCTACGGTCGCCGGACGCTCGCAAACTCGCGCCGTTTATGG
>NZ_JAUOEU010000074.1:0-737 GCF_031932105.1 Shewanella sp. SP1S1-7 | reverse complement strand
CGTACGCGTAACGCTTATTTGTATGCCATCACCCAACTGCAGCACTATGCAAACCAACCGTTCGATAACATTACGGATGAGCAGCTTACGGCTTATTTCCGTTACTTAAATCTTGAGCGGCATCATTCCAGGGCCACCTTAAAGTTACAGCTTAATGGCATTCATTTTTTCTATGAACATGTCCTAAAGCGTGACTTTACGATTCAGCTGAGTTTACCGAAACGTCCGCACAAGCTGCCGCAATTGCTTAGCTGCCAAGATATCGCGGCACTGCTGTATCACTGTCAAAACCTGAAACAACGCGCTATGTTGGCGCTGTGTTATGGTTGTGGTTTGCGTGTCAGTGAGTTAACCCATATTAAGGTTGCTGATATCGATGGGCAGCGGCAGTTGCTCAAAGTGTGTCAAGGCAAGGGTGCCTGCGACCGCTGGGTGATACTCTCACCGACTTTACTCACCCTGTTGCGTCAGTATTGGCAAGCGTATCATCCCGTCGAATGGTTGTTTGCCTCGACCTATCATGATGTGGTTTATCCGCTGCATGAGTCGACCTTTCGTAAAGCGTTAGCGAAGGCGGCCCGCTTAGCGAGTATCACTAAGCCATGCAGTCCACACAGCCTAAGGCATGCTTATGCGACCCATCAATTACAAGCGGGTATGCCACTTCATCAATTACAGGCTCAACTTGGTCATCACAGTATTAAATCCACCGAGCGCTACTTGCATTGGTCGCCGGA
>NZ_JAUOEU010000073.1:0-971 GCF_031932105.1 Shewanella sp. SP1S1-7 | reverse complement strand
ATGAGCTGGTTCAAGTGAGGTTGACACGTTCTGCCTGCGTTTAGCGCAATTACAAATGGATACCTGATAAAGCCTTAGTTTATTATTAAAGTCGGGGCAATTAACAAAAATTGGAGTTAACCATATCACTGTACTAACCAACAAAGGGGCAAAACAGACTTTCATCAGTCTGTTCTGTAATGGGCCGGGAATTTAGAGCAAGAAGTCTTCAATTGAACGGCCATTTTCAATTTGCTGTTTGAAAACAGTTGGCATTCTACCCTGCCCTGTCCAAGTGACAGTTTCGCCCTCAGCTACAATTGAATATTTAGCTGGACGAGGTGTTCTTGTGCTTTTTACTTTAGAAGTAACACCGGCAAGATCATCAAGTGATAAACCTGCTGACTCAATCATCTTCTGAAGTTCTGCAATTTTAGTGATACGCTCAGCATTTGCTTCAGCTTCAGCATTCGCTTCTTCTTCTCTTTCAGCAACGATCTTGCCTAACTTTTCGTATACATCTTTTAGTTCAGCAACAGATAACTCTTTAACCGAAGCTTTTAAACGACGAGCATGAGTTAAGATCTCTAAAAATTCAGACATTGTATTTTCCTAATAAGTTTGTATCACAACAATATAGTTGATTTTCAATGTGTAATGAACACACAAATAGATTTAATTTAATAGAAGTTGTTAAAGTGCAGTATTCACGCATAAACGTGCCAGAACTGATCTGCCTGACACGAGTTTGAACAATTGAGAGTTAGGGAGAACGCGTGTTTTGTGCCATTTTTGGGCTGAGAACGTCCATTACTTTTAATCTGGCATAAATAAGAAACGAAGTGCCAGACTCCAGCTTAAATTGTCCCGTTGACTTAGCTTGTTATGTGGCTATTTAGCTAATTTAACCTTTTCAATTTAGAACGTTTTTCAGATGGATATTCATGGTAGATGTCATCTATATATTTTCTAATTAACTTTCGCCTATGTCT
>NZ_JAUOEU010000071.1:0-1107 GCF_031932105.1 Shewanella sp. SP1S1-7 | reverse complement strand
TACACCAGCACCAACTGTACGACCACCTTCACGGATTGCGAAGCGTAAACCTTCGTCCATCGCGATTGGGCAAATCAGAGTCACTACCATTTTGATGTTGTCGCCAGGCATTACCATCTCTACGCCTTCTGGCAGTTCGATAGTACCGGTTACGTCAGTTGTACGGAAGTAGAACTGTGGACGGTAGCCTTTGAAGAATGGAGTGTGACGTCCACCTTCTTCTTTTGACAGAACATAAACTTCTGATTCAAAAGTGGTGTGTGGGTTGATTGAACCTGGTTTAGCCAATACTTGACCACGTTCTACGTCATCACGCTTAGTACCACGTAATAACACACCACAGTTCTCGCCTGCACGACCTTCGTCAAGCAGTTTACGGAACATTTCTACGCCAGTACACGTCGTTTTAGTCGTAGTGCGAACACCAACGATTTCAACTTCGTCACCCACTTTAACAATACCACGCTCAACACGACCAGTTACTACTGTACCACGGCCAGAGATTGAGAATACGTCTTCGATTGGCAGTAGGAACGGCTTGTCGATGTCACGTTGTGGTTCTGGAATGTAAGAATCCAGAGCTTCAGCAAGTTCGATAATCTTAGCTTCCCACTCTGGTTGACCTTCTAGGGCCTTCAGAGCTGAACCTTGGATTACTGGTAAGTCATCACCTGGGAAATCGTATTCTGACAGAAGTTCACGCACTTCCATTTCTACTAATTCCAGTAATTCTTCGTCATCTACCATGTCACATTTGTTCATGAACACGATGATGAAAGGTACGCCAACCTGACGAGAAAGCAGGATGTGCTCACGAGTCTGTGGCATTGGACCGTCTGTTGAAGCTACTACTAAAATCGCGCCGTCCATCTGTGCAGCACCAGTGATCATGTTTTTAACATAGTCAGCATGGCCTGGGCAGTCTACGTGTGCGTAGTGACGTGAAGGCGTGTCATATTCGATGTGAGAGGTATTGATGGTAATACCGCGCTCACGCTCTTCTGGAGCGTTATCGATTTGAGAGAAGTCTTTAGCTTCGCCACCGTAGGTCTTAGCCAGTACGTGAGAGATAGCTGCAGTCAGTGTGGTTTTACCATGGTCAACGTG
>NZ_JAUOEU010000070.1:0-1305 GCF_031932105.1 Shewanella sp. SP1S1-7 | reverse complement strand
CACTTTTTGAGTAACAGAAAGTAATACTGCGTACGTATATCCGACCTGTTTGTGAGAATCTTTGTTCTCTGGCCTTAATGAGAACCGCGCCTTTGCTGCTTATCGTCCTTTCGGAGTCATATGCTCCTTGTACTCTCTCAGCATCTGCAAAGGCCGGTATTACCTGTTACTTCATTATCTGTAGTCGTGTTTTTGGGGTGAGTTTAATACTCGATTTTTACATATTAACAAGGCCGATATTCGCTGCGATGAAACAGCATAGCCCAGATGATCCGTGCCAATTTGTTTGCAATTGCTACTGCCGCTTTCTGTTTACCTCGCCGCTCAATCACCTTTAAGGCCCATACGGAGATCCTGTCATTACTCTTACTTGCATAGCGAATAATCGACCAAGCTCCCTGGATCAGTTGCCGCCGTAGATAGCTGTTACCTCGTTTGGTTATGCCGCTTAATTTCTGTTTTCCCCCACTGGAAAACTCTTTAGGAACCAGTCCTAAATTTGCAGAAAAATGCCGAGCACCATGATAGCCTGAGCCATCTCCGGCAAATGACACCGCGGCAGTGGCAATTATTTCTGCAACGCCTCTTATACCCATTAGTCGCTTGGCATCTGGGTGCGTTCTTGCCTGCAGTTTGATGTCTTTTTCCAGTGAACCTATTGCAACGTTGATCGCACGCAACTCTTCCATCAGCTCACGCATGTATTGACGTGCAATCGTAGTGAGTTGATTACTGGCATCCTCAAGTAATTCCGGCAGCAAAAGATTCAATGGATTACGTCCTTTAGGGAGGGCTATTCCATATTCACTTAGTAAGCCTCTAATTTGATTGGTTAGTGCAGTGCGTATTCTGATCCGGCGCTCGCGAATTCTGTGGGTAATGATGATATCAACCTGCGCTAAGGTTCTCGGCTGGACGAAAATCAGGTTTGGTCTCTGCGCTGCCTCACAAATAGCGAAGGCATCATTGCGATCGTTCTTATTGCCTTTGACAAATGGCTTAACATGCTGAGGCGGGATCAGTTTGACATCATGCCCGAGAGAAAGTAACTCTCTGCCCCAATAGTTAGAGCCACTGCAGGCTTCCATCGCAATAGTGGCATCAGGGTAAGTACGCAGAAAAGTCAGGAGCTGAACACGTTTAATCGAACGGTTAAAAACACTCTTGCCTGCTTGATTAACGCCACATACTTGGAAGATATTTTTTGCGAGATCAATTCCTATTAGTGTAACTTTCATTTTGGACACCTTTTGTTGTTATTGAACGTGCAAATTCAATATGGCGTAAATGACGCCTACTTCACAA
>NZ_JAUOEU010000069.1:0-1337 GCF_031932105.1 Shewanella sp. SP1S1-7 | reverse complement strand
CAAACACCGGCATGGTGAAGTTGGCGGCTTTTTTGGAACAAAAAAGGTGACAGCTTTACCATGTCCGAGTGCTTTGACTTGTTAAGTGCTGACCTAATCGAACTCTGTTTCAATACTTTCATTTGACCACGACTTCTTTGTTTTATGTTCGGTAACAGTCCAAGAGCTAAAAATACAGCCATAAGAAAGGGCGACATCGTGCATGAACTCTACCCAACCTAAATGTTGCTCAGTGGATAAATTCACAGCATACGGTCTAGAGGTGCCTGAAATTTTCCAGTATTCGCCATCCTGATACATCGACATTTCATAGTTTTCACTAAGCTGCTCTTTTATACCTTTGGCACCGTCTTCATCTTGAGTGAAGAAATTAAAGTCTAGTATTAGGTCGGTTTCTGTAGTGATGCCATTACTGACCAGTTCGGTATTTATAATTTTCGCTTCTGCAAGGCGGCGCATTTTTATTCTTTCATGGTACTCGTCCCAAGTTTTTTGGGCTTCTTCTTGATCCATTGATTTGTCCTCTGCATATAGGTTGCAGCAAATTATTAGCGATAGAGCAATGATGCTGACGATCTTCATAGGCACTTAACGCACGCCTAAACGGCGAGCAACTTGTTGCGAGTCCAGCGGCCGCAGGCCGCAATGTTTAAGGCGCTTGTTATGTACCTATTCACTCATGAGCTTATAGGCAATTGGGTACTCATTTTTGTAAGAATCAGAATTCAAATGTTCAGCTAATGAGGCACAAGTATTTTCTTTTTCGGACTGACTCATTTTGTTAAGTAGAATGATCCTATTTCTTGAAACTTGCTTTGCCATTTCAAATAGCTGTTCACGCATATCTATTGGAGTTCTATCTAGCCCGTCAGTTAAATTAGCAACCACAGAACTATTTCGAGTCTTCCATTTATCAATAGCTTCTGAAAGTAGCGCTCCTTTTTCAGGTGCTTTCCGTTCGCACATGAACTTTATAACATCTACTTTTTTAAAGTAGCCATATATTATTCCAACTGCCTCTCCCTCATTTTCGGCATCTAACTCAGAGTTCGAGTGAGCAAAACTGGATATCATCGCAGCAAAAACAACTATAAATACTCTCATACTCAACCTAGGTACATAACGCCGCAAGCAGCGGCGAGCGTTAGCGAGTCCAGCACCGAAGGTGCGATGCTGACTTGCCTTGTGTACGCCCAGCATGGGCATGAACTAATGAGGTGAAAGTCCTCTGTAGGAAGGTCACCGTTCAATAACATGCTGTTATTAAACGTTAACTACTAGCGAATGGCAAGGGCTTATCCGCGAGGATTGGTCTGAAGGAAGCCGCTAGCAAATTT
>NZ_JAUOEU010000068.1:0-1344 GCF_031932105.1 Shewanella sp. SP1S1-7 | reverse complement strand
GTTGAACGATCTTTCAAGGGCTTCATAATCAGCCGCAACCTAAGTTGCGGCTGATTTTTTATGTCTGAATTTTCTAAAGAGCTACTCGTTACTGCGGAATTTTGCCAATCGCAGGATATTGATGTATTCGCCAAACATGTTCCCATGGATTGGGTGACTGAGGCTGTGCAACAAACTGGCAGGGCATCGCTTCGAACCCGCCGTTTCCCTGCAGAGCAAGCGGTTTGGTTGGTTCTAGGCATTGGTTTGATGCGTAATCGCTCGATTCAGCAAGTCTGTGATACGCTCTCACTGGCGTTTCCCGACGCCAAGGGGGAGCTCCCGCCACTGGCGACCAGTAGCATCATCAAAGCCAAAGAAAAGTTGGGTTCAGAGCCCATGCGTTATCTGTTCAAAACAACCGCTGCACAGTGGGAAACACAGTGCGAATTTGATGAGATAGCGGGATTGAAATTGCTCAGTGTTGATGGGACGTATTTTAAGACGCATAACACTGAAGAAAACCATCACTTTGGCTTTGCACAAAGCACGGCTTCTTTTCCCTCTGTGCTGGCGGTCACCTTAATGTCTACGCGTAGCCACTTACTTTCTGATGCGGCTTTCGGGCCTGTTACCCACAGTGAAATTCACTATGCCCAGCAATTGGTTGGCTCAGCTCCCGAGCATTCGCTCACGTTGTTTGACCGTGGGTTTATGTCTGCCGAATTGCTCATCAGCTGGCAAGGAAGCGGTGCAAACACCCATTGGTTAACCCCGATAAAGTCTAAGACCCGCTATCAAATTATCGAGTCATTCTCAGAGTATGACCATCTGATTGAGATGCCGGTATCACCCCAAGCTAAACAGCAAGCGCCTTATCTGGGGGAGAGCTGGCAAGCCCGCCTTATCCTTATTCCGTCACCCAAAGGTGATATCAAAGGGTTTATCACGTCATGTCTATGCCCCAACACTTATCCAGTGAACGATTTGCTCAAGGTGTATTGGCAGCGATGGGAGATAGAGAGGGGTTATGGCGAGCTGAAGCAATATCAACTGGAAAATAAACCTATCCTGCGCAGTAAGAAGAAGGATGGGGTGTATCAAGAATTATGGGGGATCTTGACGACCTACAATATTGTTCGGCTAGAGATGGCCGCAATGGCAGTACAGCATAAAGTTGAGCCACAGAGGATAAGTTTCATTAATGCCCTGTTTTTAATCCAGGATGAGTTTGGTTGGAGCGACAGAGGGAGTCCAGGAGCGATCCCACAGCACTTAAAACGACTGAGGGAAAATGGCAAGAGGTTGATTTTACCCGCGAAGAGGAAGCGGCCCAGCTACCCGCGTGTGGTGCTAAAGAAAACA
>NZ_JAUOEU010000067.1:0-1477 GCF_031932105.1 Shewanella sp. SP1S1-7 | reverse complement strand
CACCTACCACCTTAAACGCGGACTACCAACGCCGCGCTAGCCTAGCCTTCTCCGTCTCTCCATCGCAGTTAGCGGAAGTACAGAAATATTAATCTGTTTCCCATCGATTACGCCTTTCGGCCTCACCTTAGGGGTCGACTCACCCTGCCCCGATTAACGTTGGACAGGAACCCTTGGTCTTTCGGCGAGGGGGTTTTTCACCCCCTTTATCGTTACTCATGTCAGCATTCGCACTTCTGATACCTCCAGCGTGGGTTACCCCTTCACCTTCAACGGCTTACAGAACGCTCCTCTACCGCGCACAGTAAACTGTGCACCCGTAGCTTCGGTGACTAGCTTAGCCCCGTTACATCTTCCGCGCAGGCCGACTCGACTAGTGAGCTATTACGCTTTCTTTAAATGATGGCTGCTTCTAAGCCAACATCCTAGCTGTCTAAGCCTTCCCACATCGTTTCCCACTTAGCTAGTACTTTGGGACCTTAGCTGACGGTCTGGGTTGTTTCCCTTTTGACGACGGACGTTAGCACCCGCCGTCTGTCTCCCGAGTAGTACTCATTGGTATTCGGAGTTTGCAAAGGGTTGGTAAGTCGGGATGACCCCCTAGCCTTAACAGTGCTCTACCCCCAATGGTATTCGCTCGAGGCGCTACCTAAATAGCTTTCGAGGAGAACCAGATATCTCCCGGTTTGATTGGCCTTTCACCCCCAGCCACAAGTCATCCGCTAATTTTTCAACATTAGTCGGTTCGGTCCTCCAGTTGATGTTACTCAACCTTCAACCTGCCCATGGCTAGATCACCGGGTTTCGGGTCTACACCTTGCAACTAAACGCGCAGTTAACACTCGGTTTCCCTACGGCTCCGCTATTCGCTTAACCTCGCTACAAAATGTAAGTCGCTGACCCATTATACAAAAGGTACGCAGTCACGGTCTCAAGAACCGCTCCCACTGCTTGTACGTATACGGTTTCAGGTTCTATTTCACTCCCCTCACAGGGGTTCTTTTCGCCTTTCCCTCACGGTACTGGTTCACTATCGGTCAGTCAGGAGTATTTAGCCTTGGAGGATGGTCCCCCCATATTCAAACAGGATGTCACGTGTCCCGCCTTACTCGTTTTCATCAATGGTTAGTTTTCATGTACGGGGCTATCACCCTGTGCCGCTGTGCTTTCCAACACATTCCACTAACACCCCACTGACTTAAGGGCTAATCCCCGTTCGCTCGCCGCTACTAGGGGAATCTCGGTTGATTTCTTTTCCTCCGGGTACTTAGATGTTTCAGTTCCCCGGGTTCGCCTCGCAACACTATGTATTCATGTTGCGATAACAGCTTATGCTGCTGGGTTCCCCCATTCGGACATCGTTAGCTCAAATGCTTGTTACTAGCTCGCCAACGCTTTTCGCAAGTTACTACGTCCTTCATCGCCTCTGACTGCCAAGGCATCCACCGTATACGCTTAGTCGCTTAACCATACAACC
>NZ_JAUOEU010000066.1:0-1551 GCF_031932105.1 Shewanella sp. SP1S1-7 | reverse complement strand
AACACAGGCCGAGCGTAGCGAGGTCCAGTGCAATGCGCTTTTTGCATTGCACGATTGTGCTTGGCCTTGTTATGAGTTTTGCTTGCCGCATGTTAGCTGATTACTCTGCATATTCTTCAATTTCCCATTCTGCACCAACATGTTGACGCCAAGCATGCCAGCCAGGAGGGATATGTGCCACCTCTTTAACCGTAGGGTCTAACTTTACAATTTCAGCCATACATACGAGCGCAATATTTTCTTCTTCTGCATCATCTAATCCGATGAATTGCCAACCATGATCTTCTTCATCGTGGCATACATGAAGTATTGGAGCACCCTCATGAATAATGTCTTTGTTTGTCACCGCCACACAGGTTTCTATCTGATCAAATGGCCAATCACTCATGACTTCTCCTAGCAGCTAACGTTGCGTTCACCTGCGGATTGTAAGTAGCGCGTTGCGATAGACTTAGCGTAGCGATATTGCATAAGCGCTACTTACAATTCGTCTGGTGCAATGCCTTGTTATGTGACTTGAATTGGAACAAAACCATTTTCAATGCTGCATTTAATGATTTCATGTTCAGGACTATTTTCGTAAGTTAGAACACTCGATATATTTGTGGCCTTAGAAAAATAGGACATAAATTCTAATACAGTATTGAATGCGAGCGGATTATTAACTTCTCTTGGAGAAATATCCAATTCAATTTCTTCATCGGTGAAGAAATGACAATTAAAACTGACTCCGTTTTTTTCAATGACGAGCATTAAACTAGTATTCTTTCTTTCCTCAAAGATACTATCAAAATTTGTGTAAATTTCACACAACTCTCCGCCTTTGTAAAACTTATAACCGAATTCTGACTTTAGAACTGAAGCTATGAAAGAATTCCAAATTTCTACATTAGTACCGAAGAAATAAATGTCGCGTAAGCTTCCGTCATCATGAAAAGCTTTATCTATCTGGTTCCAAACGATATTCATGGTTGCTTCTCACATAACGCCCGCATAAATTGCGGATAACAGTTGGCTAAAATAAGCGAAGAATGAGCGCCAGCCAACTGTTAGGCGTCAATTTTAATGCATTTGTTAGGTGTGCTAGTTCAATTCACCGAAACCGAAGTTACTCAATTCAAATCCATTTTCATTTTGCGTAAAATATAGCGCTAGATAAGCATGTTCATGAGCTCTAACCCAAACCTTATACACAGTTTTACTTTCTAGACTTATATACCCAATTTTCGAAAAACCATTCAACCACTGAGGCACAGATTCTTTCTTGTTACCCAGACAACTAAGATCAGAGCACATCATTGACAAAGTGATTAAGTCGCGAGCAGTAGCCTTCGAGATAAGGCCGATAATTTTAACGCCATCAACTTCTTGAGATGATGAGTTATTTGACTCACATCCAATAAATGTTAATGAGCATATTAAAATTAAACTCTTAAGTTTCATGTTTAGCCAGGCACCTAACGCTTACGATAAGCGGAAAAATCTAGCGATTTGGCGCAGCCAGCTAGTTTTTTCCGCCTTGATTGTTTTGTTATGTGGCAACACTTCATA
>NZ_JAUOEU010000065.1:0-1714 GCF_031932105.1 Shewanella sp. SP1S1-7 | reverse complement strand
TTAAACAGCGGAATGACCGAGCGCTTTGGCCGTTGTTTGGCCTGCGAGGGATTTTCCGATGATTTAACTTGTTATGTGTGTTCTTCACCGAAGCCACCGTTAACGTAAATAGCACTGTTCTTTCTTGGCTGCTCTACTGGCCACCCCAGAGCTTCAATTGCACCTGAAGCTAACTTCCTGATCTCGTCCCAGCGAGGGTCAGAGTATAGGGAGTGAACATCAAGGTACATGTCTGAAAAAGCTTCACCGGAATGAGCCGTCAAAAAGTTATCCAGAGACTTTAGAGCCTCAGCCTGAGCTGTCGTGAGCTTGCAAAGTTCAACCGTTTCATAAGACTCACCAAAATCCAAAACCAACTCATCACCTTTTGCAGTGAAGTCAGGATAAAGCGAATCCTGAACTTCCGGAGAAGCAGCTAGAGCGAGCAAAGAGTTTCTTAGTGAATCCATACTAAATAGACACATAACGCTTTAAACAGCGGAAAACGCGAGCGTTTTGGCGCAGCCAGTGAGCGGTTTTCCGATGATTTAACTTGTTATAAATCATCTTCATCGTTGTACTCCGAGAGATAAATAGACATACCTAAATCAGTACACTTTTTCATTAGTTGAACTGACAAAATAGGACCTCCACCATTAGCCCCTTCTCTCGGTGTGAAACCAATATCGGCTATCCACTGATGTCCAGATGGGAGATTATCGGCATGTTCGGTAAGCCAGTTTTCAAAAATTTTAAATAATTCTGGTAGATCCCAGGACTCCTCAGCCAAGCGAACATAATTCTCCGAATTCCCGTCAGTTACTTTTCTAATCCAGATAGACAAATCTGCAAGATCCTTTTGATGTATAACGCCCTAATAATGGGCAAAAAATTTTTGGCTAAAATGTTGAGGAACGAAAACAGCCAACTGTTTTTTATCCTTATTAATTAGCTTGTTATAACTCACTTACTACTTTAGGCTTCTTTTTGACCAGTACCAGCAATAAAACCAACTAGCAGGAAAGAAAAAGAAACTTAATAGGAAAGTATAAAACCCTACAAGTGGTAAGTTATCGGATTTTCCTTTGGCAAATTTCAAAGTTAAATACAGCATAACTAAGAAATTAATAAATATGATTTGACCTGCAAAAGTTGCATTTATGTTCATTTGTGTATCCTTACACTCGAAAGTATGGAGAGATATAACGCTCCAATCACCGGGCCAGCGGAGTGGAGCAATTTTTGTGGTATAAAGGAGCGCAGCGACACCACAACAAATTGCGCAACGTAGCAGGCTCCGCGTGCATTGGCTTGTTATGCTTGATTTTTTAATGCGCTATGAATTGCTTTTTGAAAACCACCAAACATTTCATATATGTCAACTTTAACTCCGGCCTCAACTCTTTTTGATACTGATGTGCGAGGAAAAACTAAAACCGATGTATTAAGCCAGCGCAATGCGGGATCACGCCCGTATTGGTCTTCTACTGCAACCCAACTTAGTTCTTCAATTTCTTGGGTAAGAGCGTCACCCAAGCAAATACCCAAAGCTTGTAATTTGAAGGTTTCTTCATTTGAAACCCACTCGTTGTCAAGGATGGTTTGAACCAGCTTTAGCTTAGCAGATAAGTTTTGATACTCATGCACATCATCAAAGTGTCCAGCGAGCCACTCTCTGCTTTTTGAAAGTAACTCAAGATCACTTTCATTCAATGTTTCTATTTTCTGATTCACT
>NZ_JAUOEU010000064.1:0-1951 GCF_031932105.1 Shewanella sp. SP1S1-7 | reverse complement strand
ATGTACAAGGAGTTGTGGTGAAAAAGTTCTTCAAATATCTAGGTTTTGGTTTTTTAAGCGTTATTATATTTTTTATTGGCATTGGAGTTGTAACATCAATCAATACCGTAGATAAAGAGGCTGTATTCGAACCTTATATTGCTGAAGCGATTCCGAAGTTAGCTTCATGGGATCAAACTTCTTATCAAGAGTTGATGTCAGAAGAGGGCTTTAACGGTGCAACACCAGAGCAGTGGACTTTGTACCTTAATAAATTTTCAAAACTAGGTGAGTTTCAATCAATTGGTAAAGCAGAACTTCAAAATTGGAAAACACTTTCACCAATCGGTAGCCCAAGCGTTACATATGCTGTTTATCAAGTACCAGTCACATTTTCTACAGGTCTTGCTCATGTCCAACTGGCTTTGCAATCATCTGAAGAGAAAGTAGAAATAAATAGTGTTAAGTTTTTATCTGACATTCTTATGCAATAGTACATATAACAAGCCATTCAAAAGGACAAAAAACAGCTTGCTGTCCTTCGTTCCTCAGGCATTATAGCAAGCTGTTTTTTGCCTCTTAATGGGGCGTTAAATGGCAAAAGGAGTATATCTTGCCTCTAATTTTCTATCAGAGTACTGACTACACCAATAATCACCTACATGTAAATTCAAATGGTGAAGCAAGTCTACGATGCCGAAAGATAGACCTTTATAGGTCAATGATTACCGTTGGAAATCCAAGCTTTATATCGAAGCAGAAAATCCGAGATTATGGTCTCGCGCGCACTATATATAGCTCTGTGATCGAAAAAATTGGTATTGTATTTGAAAATATACAGTCAGATATAAACGGTATGAGACTCCACCCGATATATCACACTCACGTAAGTGATAAAAAGCGCATTGTTAGTTATAACCTCGGGATGGCTTTTGCTAAGTTTTATGCCGAGAAGTTGCTAGATATTCCTAGTTTAGTGCATGTGGAAAGTCTCAAGGCACTTGGATCTATTGAGTTTTTTGATGCTGAAGAGGGAAAAGGTCGAGAGCCAGATCTTGTAGGGCAATGCTCTAACGGAGATTGGCATGTTTTTGAAGCGAAAGGAATGTCAACTAATCAATTAAACGCTAAGATTTTAAGCGCAAAGGAGCAAGTGCGAAGAGTAGAATCAATCGGTGGTGTACCTCCACAAACTCTTAACGCATGCGCTACTTATTTTAATGATCAAAGAATACTAACTCACTTAGTCGATCCTGAAAGCAAGGGAGAAAAGCGTTATAGGATCAAACGTGATAAATTCATCGATTCCAGCTACAAGCCAATATTTCTATTTGAAAACGCCTTAGATAGGAAGCTCGAACTTAAAGTTGAAGATGGCTTTAGGTATTATGCGATAAACCTTGAAGCGAAAGGTGTGAACCTTACTGTTGGTATTGAAGAAGAAATACATGATCTCATCCAACAAAGAGAGTTGGTTGAATTTCCTTCATCTTTAAGAGAAAGGCTTAAAAAGCAAAGTAGTCTGGAAAGAGAGCAAAATTATTCTATAGGTTCGGATGGAATAGTTGTGAAGTATCGTGATCACTAGCCATTTAACAAGCGCGTCAATAAGGTCGCTCGCAGGCTCACGCACATTACGCGTGCGTTATAAACCACAAGGTGAGTTCATTTGAATATCAATGCAACAGTGTATGGTCAGTTCGTTATCGTTTTTGCGCTAGTTATGGGCGCACTGTGTTACTACCTTGGCCGTCGTAAAACCCAAACGCCAGTGCTGGCAGGTTTGCTCGGTGTGGTGCTTTCAATCATTCCACCATTTGGCTTAGTTTATCTGGTGGTGCTAGTGCTTAAAAAAGATGTAGGTTCTACATCGGCAGTAGTAAGTGGGTAAAGTGGTTTATAACAAGGCCAGTCACGGCGACGCCTTTTTCGTTGCGGCTTCGCCTTCACTACAAAGTCGCGCATGCTGGCG
>NZ_JAUOEU010000063.1:0-1990 GCF_031932105.1 Shewanella sp. SP1S1-7 | reverse complement strand
CATTTAAGGGAGAGTGCGGGTGTTTAACCGTAAAGAGTTAAAAGAAATTATATGGAAAAAGTGGATTTTTCCAGATTTCTCAAACAAGCTGACATGGTTGGTAGGTGGTGCAGGGGTAACAATTCTTATAACGCCAACGCCTTTAAAGCAAATTATCTATAACTGGCTTGTAGATACTTTTAATTTGAATTCAGGTGAACACTACACTTTAGCTGAATTACAATCTGGTGCTGCCGACTACTGGTGTGGCTTTGGAGTTATAGCATTAGCTTTGCTTCACAATATTGCCTACAAAATTTTCCTTTATAAAACAGAAAAGTTGGCCTATGCAGAAAAACAAGAGCTAATTGAAGTAGATAGAAGACTATTTAATGAGTTCGTTAATTTACTCCCCTCAGATGGTTTGGACGTGAAGCTTTTAGAGGATCATGATTTCGGTAATTCTCATCACGGTAAATCTGTTAAGGCTTTGGAGGCATTTGTCTACATTTGGGATAACGCTCAGAAGCAGTTTTTAGATACTGAATTAGAATCAAAACGAAGTAACCTCATTATTAAAGCTAAGCATTTTATCTATACATTAGCATGTAGATCCTACGCAATTGGCAATGGCGAGATTTTTTCTTGTGTGCCGGATGCTTATAGAGGTGCTTGGGAGTGGCCAGCACACGTTGATGAACAAATTCGAGAGTTAAATGAATTAGGTACAGAGCTTTTTGAGTTGCACAAAGATTTAGTTCTTACAGCACGGAGAAAACTTAAATGCTAACAAGCAAAGGCAGCCGACGCGTACCGCGCAGCTGCTTTGGGCGTTAGCAGTTTTTCGAGGTTCATTTGTGAAATATATTTCGGCACTAGTAATTTTAGTTCTTATTTTATTCATCACATCTCGCGATAGCGATGAACTTTGGCGAGATGGAAATTATGTTGTAGCGTGGATAAATAGCGATGTATTCTTAGCTTATGGTGAGCCAGAAGAAGCATTTTACGGTTTAGTAAATTCTGTTAGTGCTGTTGGGTTCAATAAGGATTATGTGGTAGCAAAAAATGTCGACTCAATATCGAAAGAGGTATTTTTTTATATAATCGACAAAGCTAAACAGAAATCTAATCAAGGTATTAATTTTTCGCAAAAGGCTGCCGTAACTGGACCTCTCAGTACTGTCGAGTTTAATAGCTTAATTAGAGAGTTAAATTTACCTAGTTTTACGGTAGAGTTCTAAACAGCTAACAAGGCTTTCAAACGGACAAAAAACAGTTGGCTGTTTTCACTCCGTTCAACATTATAGCCAACAATTTTTTGCCGCTTAAAGTGGCGTTAGGCATTACGGAGGTAATTTCTTTGAACCCAGAGGTTGCTTTAGATTTTCAAAATATTCCTTGGATATTTTCTGGCTTAGGTATTGTTGTTATATCAGCGGCCTTTAAAGCGATAAAAGCTATTGGTGGCTTCGTAACGAATAGTATGTGTTTAGGAATTGCAGGTGACTACAATGTATATATTGACAACTCGAGCCACTCGGGCCCTCATGGTCAAGCAAAATTAAAACAGTTTTTTGGTTGGGTTTGGGGAAGCATAACTATTAATGTCACCGAAAGTGGAAATGACGGTAAAAGGTTAAGGTATAAATACAAAGGCTCATACAGTAAAGAGCAGGCAATACTTAAATTTATAGAGTTAGGAAAAGATAAAAGAATTGTTGGAGGTGTTCTGGTCTAATCCCATCGGACACTTAATTTTGAGACAGTATGGTCAATAAATTAAGAGGTCTATATGAGTCTGAAAAAATCACATAAGAGTTATCCGCAGGCATTTAAAGATGAAGCAGTCTTGATGGTGCTAGAGCAAGGTTATAGCGTTGCCGATGCGGCAAAGTCTCTTGGAGTTAGCACGAGCCTGCTTTACAACTGGAAGGAAAAACACCAAGCCCTGCAACAAGGTATCACCTTAGAAGAGTCTGAGCGTGATGAGCTAAAGAGATTACGTAAA
>NZ_JAUOEU010000062.1:0-2081 GCF_031932105.1 Shewanella sp. SP1S1-7 | reverse complement strand
GGTGACCACACCATCAAGATGAAAGCCCATGTGGGGAGCTTAGGCAATCAGTCACCATTTCAGCATGTATTAAGGGACCACCTAGGCAGTGTCGATACCTTAATCGATGGGCAAACCGGCGCAGTCCTGCAATACCGGGGGTATGATGTGTTCGGCCGGCCACGGGATATTGCCGCAGGCAATGTATTACTGACAGCCTGGCAAGGGGTCACCAAAGGTTACACCGACCATGAGCATTTGAATGAGCAGCAGTTAATTCATATGAACGGGCGGATTTACGATTTCAACGTCGGGCGTTTCTTAAGTGTTGACCCGTTCTTGCAGTTCCCCGAGAACAGCCAGAGTGCTAACCCATATTCGTATATCCTCAATAACCCTATGAGCGGGACAGATCCGACGGGGTATGCAGCGACTGGTGGCGGTTGTACTACAGGCTCAAATACAGGTTTTAAAGGGTTTTGTACCTCAGTGCAGTTGGCAGATACTGAGTCAAAGAAGAAAAAGAGCAAAGTTGCTAACGGAGAGAATAACGACCAAAATTCAATCAGACCACAACTTGTAAATAAACCAGCCGAAGTTGGAAAACAAGATAATGCGAACATAGAGCTTAATACATCAGCTGAAGCCGCAACAGCAGATACGTTTAGACTTCCAATGTTACCGTCAGGTGCTCCTGACGAAGTTAATTTGACAGAATTGAACAGTAGGTTGCAAGGTCTTTGGGATAAAAGTGTCGAAAGTGGTTATATAGAGTATGGGGGGACGATTGTTGACCTTTTTAAAAGAATATTGTTAGTTAATACTGGCTCTGGAACTGGTAAAACGTTTACTCCAGATCTTAAAGTACGTGGAAGCATGAATATTTTAGGTACAGTTCATACTCATCCATATTCTGAAGCCGAGGGTGGGTTTACAGGAGTCTCGTTTAGTGGAGAAGATATCGCTTACCTTATAAATAATAAGCATAGTATTGCTATTACTATGAGTGGCACATCTCAGTTCATGTTAATGCGTACAGCTTCTTCACCCGCTGAAGTTGACCATAATAGGTTTGGGCGTCTGCAGAATATTCGTATTGCAGAGCTTGTTAATAATGGTTTAGATAATAGTCAAGCTAGCAGAATAGCGGCATCAGAAACAGCAAAGCAGTATGGCTTGGCTTACTATGAGGGTACGAACGGTGTCTTTAAAAAAGTTAAAAACTAACGGCTATTTTTTAATCGCTTCATCAGCAACTTTGCTGCTGTTTGCTGTTAATTTCTCTGCTAGTGGCATTGTAAAAGGCGATCTTATTGAATGCTCTACTAGCAAAGAGTTCAATCAAGCTTTGCTGTTACTAGATAGTTCAAGGAAAGCAGTGTTAGAACTAAAGTTCGAAATAGCTTTAGAAATGGAAAATCGTGCTTTGAATTTGCTCGGGGACTCTTACCAAGATCCTCGTGTTATGGATGACACGAGTATGAATATTGTTTTTGCGGATTCAGCCGAACGCCGAGGAGAATATAAGAACGCTGCAAACTTAAAACTAAGGGTTTTAGAAAGCAGACTTGAAAGTCTGAAGACTAAATGCCAAAAACATAAGTCAGAATAGCCACAATAAATAAGAAAGGCAGACAGGACAGCCCCTACATTTTTCCAATGAGCCCTATTTCTTGGGGCTTTATCTTGCCTGAAACCGGGCAGTTTGACCAGCAGCCTGAGCAGTGCTTGCCAGTAGAAGTGATCAGTTTTTGCCAGCAGGGCGGGCAGTTTGGGGCAGCGCCACCAACTGATGGCACTGACGCAATTGATCGCTTCTGCTGTTTATGGGTGATCACTTCTACTGCTTTGAGCTGCTCAGTCTGCTGCAAGTGTTGACAAAATGAGTTTTAGAAGAGCATTCGCTTAAGTTCATGCAAAGAAAATGGATGGCTTGTTTATCGGGTTTAATACTAACGTTCAATAATCGACTTACAAATATTAATCCAAAATCAATGAATTAGAGTAAAAAATCTAGCAAGGTTTTGTCCCAAAGCGTGCTGGGTATCTCCTTCATACAGACAGGCTACACTAGTGCCCAAAAGGTGAGCCATGGTGATTTG
>NZ_JAUOEU010000061.1:0-2204 GCF_031932105.1 Shewanella sp. SP1S1-7 | reverse complement strand
TATCAACGAACGCCACTTCGTGGCTGGACAGCCTAAAGCGTGGCTTCGCCACAGGCTGCCCGTTATAAAGGCGTTAACCCTTGCGTGAAGCTATGAGAAGACCATTGCCAATTCTTTTATTTCTTTTTACCTTGCAATCAAATGCTGAAGAATTCGATTTGCCAGTGAAAATTTCATGGCAGACAGAAAAAGGGACTGTTAGTCGAGAAATTAGCTCAGAAAACATTATCGAAGTAAGCAATGCGATTTCTGAAGACAGAAAAAATATTTCATTCAAACTAGAGGTTACTGCAGTGGTACTTGATGAAGCCAGCGCACAAATAGCATTTATCGGTTATTGGTGTGTGGTAAATCGAGTGGGTGAATTCGAATATTTAAGTGTGAGTGAATCAGATGTTATCTCTGTTAGCAGTAATCAGGTTGCAAATTTTGACTGTGGTAATAATTTCAAAGTAAATGTGGAATGGGTTAACAAGTCAAGCAAGAAGGACGTGCTAACGCACGCCTCTTCTTGAAGCGTTATGAGTAAGTAATGGGAAAGAAGCTACCGCCAGATCAATTGGAACTCTATAAAAGAATTGATGAGATTCTTTTCTATAAGTGGGATCCGATTGGAATTTCAGATGGAGACTGGGCTAGGGACGAGTATCAATCTTACCTGCCAAGAGTTTTCGCTTATGCAATGGAAAGTGATTCGCCTGATGCAATTGCTAAATATCTAGGCGTAGTCTCAACGGAAAGTATGGGCTTATCTGCAGCGCCGGAACACGACATGAATATTGCAAAAATGATTATTGAAGTAAAAGAGGGCTTGGGGCTGTAGCATGTTGCAAGCAAAACTCATAACAAAGCCAAGCACAATCGTGCAATGCAAAATGCGCATTGCACTGGACCTCGCTACGCTCGGCCTGTGTTGGCGGCGTTAGGTGCCACTTAGTCAGAGATTGTTCATACTTTATCAAAAGTTGATTTTAGCAAAAAATTATTTTAATAGGGGATTGATATGCCATTAGAAAAACAATGGTCCTTTGAAGATAGTGCGCTATGGAAGCTTAAACTGAGACTTCAATTTAGTGGTTGGTTACAATATATTATTCATGCAACATGGATATTGATGCTACTGCTGATTACTGTAGTCGGTTGGTTAATTGGGCATTGGCAAGTTTTATTGTTTTGGATTCCACTTGGTTTAGCTACATTGTTGAGTATCGCGCTGGTTGGCACGATTATCATGGTTAAATATGGACTACACCCCACCGAAAAAATACCTCCAAATAAAAATCATCTCGATGCATTTGATTTGATGCGATCACGTCAATCATGCCGTTCATTTCAATCTCGTAATTTAACAGCGGAACACCATGCCGAATTACTCAAAGCAGTACAGCTTCATAGCCAGGAAAATCAACTGCTTGGGAAAAAACCGATTCGATTTGAATATATCAAGGCACCATTAACCGTTTGGCCCGTTGTTGGTGCGCACGAATTTTTGGTAGCCATTGCCCCGAAGGAATATAACCGCTTATCAATTATTGATGTTGGTCGGAGTTTGCAAAAAATTGTGATTGAAGCGACTCGTATGGGTATTGCGACTTGTTGGATAGGACCAGGCGCCGATAATAAAAGCATTCTGCAACATCTAAATGACAAGATCGACCCAGCAAACGATCATGTCATTTGTGTTTGTGCAATCGGCTATAATTCGATGTATAAACCATTATTCATTCGCTTCTTTAATCGTTTAATGCATAAACGCTTACCGTTATCGGAACTGTTTTTTTCCGACCCGTCATTTAATACGCCATTGGATACTCAAGCCAATCCGTATAGTGTTTATGGACGCTGTTATGAGGTTTGCCAGTGGTCGCCCTCGTCATACAATGGGCAAACTACACGCTGTGTCGCAATTACAAAGCAGGAAAATGGTGAAGAAAACCTCATTCGTTTTGATTTCTTCGCCTCCATCAGCTCGCGGTATTATGCTGCTGTTGCACTTGGTATCTGGTGTGCAAACTGGGAAACAGGTTGTGAGGCTTTGAATAGGCGCGGTCAATTTAGAGTTCTGTCACCTAGTGATAGAGTGTTTACAGCAGCTCCTGAGTTGCCACGCTACGACATCAGCTGGGTAGTTAATGAAACCCCTTGATTGGTGATTTTATTGAGCTCTAATACACTTAAAACCTATATGGTCAGCATGTTCTTCA
>NZ_JAUOEU010000060.1:0-2493 GCF_031932105.1 Shewanella sp. SP1S1-7 | reverse complement strand
GTTACCAAGGAAGATATGCGTAAATTTCTGGCATTGGATAAAAAATCTCAAATAGACTTGCGAGAAAAGTATCCAGATCTTGATAAGTTGTATGCTGTAGAAGATACAGATGCATATACTTACATGGCGGTTTCGGTTTTCGACCGTTGGTTGGGAGCAGAAGACTCAATTAAATACTTATCTGACGTTTCTGATGAGGAGCAACAAAGTAGAGATGCAAAATTCGTTAAATTTGCGAAAAAATTAATCGATAACACTGAGGTTCTAAACTTTACATTTAAAGGTCGTTGGAGTTCAGCTAAACCACAATTTCGCAAATTTAGCTCGGATGCTGCTAAAGAAGCTTACCTAATGTGCGCTCCACATAATGTAGATAGTAGTCATTTTTATAAAGTGGTGCTGCCTGAGTTGGAGGCTGTATATTTTGAAAGCTGGGACGACACTAATGTTTTCTACTTACGTAATCCTAAACACGCAGAAAAAATTGAAAAATGGGCTAATGAATGTGGCTTATACCGTCTAAATAGGTAACTTAACAAGCGCATCAAAAATGACGTCAAACGCTTGGCTGGCTCTCATTCTTCGCTAATTTTAGCCAAGCATTATCCGCATTTTATGCGGGCGTTAGAGCTACCGATCGTTCAAACTATGGAGTATATCTTGAAAGGACATAAATTTTTTATCACTGCGATAACTACAACTGCTATTTTAAGTGGTTGCGCAAACACTCAAAGTGAAATAATTTCAGAAAACAATAGCGTAATTAAATATGAATCTCGCTGCGGGAAACATGAGTACACGAAAGAGGAAAATTTAGCAGATTCAATTAATGACATGTTGCTTTCTACCAAAGCTCCAAGATATCCAATAAAAGCCGCTCGAAATGGGATTCAAGGCTACACAAAGCTAGAATTTGATGTGTCAGCTGATGGAAAGCCAATAAATATCAATGTTATAGAAGCTTATCCTTCAGGAATTTTTAATTCTGCTGCTATTGAATCCTTTTCTGGTTGGCGTTACAAGCCTAAGGCTAGCAGTTGTCATAGTATTCAACTTGATTTTAAAATGGGATAATGTAGCTCTAACAAGCTAATTAATAAGGACAAAAAACAATTGGCTGTTTTCGTTCCTCAACATTTTAGCCAACAATTTTTTGCCCATTATTAGGGCGTTATACGAACCTAAGAATGAGTGTTATCGATGAGTAATAAAATAAAAATCTATCCGGTATCAATACTATTTATTATTTTTTTGTCTTTTTATACTGGAAATGGTTATGCTGCTTGGAGTGGGTTTGAGCGAATTACACCTGATAATGTAGATGCGCAAAGGTTTAAATTTAAATTCTCACAAATTGAATCCACCGAGAGTTTTCTATTAGAATTGGATGATAGCTACGTCAATAATGGCCAGCAAGATGACTTGCTCATTGATAAATCAGCATGGTTGGTTATTACAAAATTATCTTTAAATAAAAACGAACAAGAATTAAGCCATGTGTTAAATGATAAACTCTCAGATGATGGCGCAAAAGTTTTAGTTCTATCTAAGCTTGGCTACTCATTAGGAAGTTCAAATTTAAATATATTAGAGGTTCAATTGCATAAGTCACAACTGGAAAATGCCTATATATACGTGGGTTACTCTCCAGAAGTTAATGATGGTGGTTTAAGGTATACCATAGATGTAAATTCATTCTATCAGAACTTTTTAATTAACAATCAAGATGACTAAGTGTATATTCTGTATAACAAGGCCAGCCAGCAACGCTCCCGCTGGTCGCTGGACCTCGTTTCACTCGGCCGCTGCTGGCGGCGTTCTGGCCAGGAACTGGACGCCATTCTTGGTGTGTGGTGTAGGTCGTATGGGTGTAGCGTCCTCCCATGTAGTGTAGGTGGCGGTCGGTCACATCCCACATTTGGGTAAGCACTCCATCAGTCCATGCCAAGTAGCACGTTGGTCGCTCCGTTGCGAGTTCCACGGTTTCAGAGCCAGAACAAGTCGCGGATGGCGACGGCGCGGGCTCGGTTGTTTGTTTGTCTGTCATCGTTCGGTCTTGGTTGGATGTTCGGGCCGCGCCATCGCTGGATCGTTATGTGGCTAAGGAAGCCTAGTGCCTAAACTTAAATACATTAAGTCGTTTGTTCACAACCTTGCTGATTCATATATGAGTACGTTAGGTTGGGTGGAAGGTGACTATAAAAGCACTTGGGTATATCGCTCGGCGTTGGAATCGGGTGTTAATGAAATATATTTTGATATTCGAAATTATGAAATCAGCCCTAGCACTCTTATACACAGAACCGTACTTCAAAAGTCATTAGAAGGGCTTAACGAGCACTTTGACAAAATGCTTAAGACTCAAAATATTGAGCCAAGCTTTGTTCCAAGTATCACTTTTAAGTTTGAGATACCGAAGCTGAGCGAAAGTATGCTTCATATAGTCTGTATAGCAACAGCTGTTGATACAACTGGCAAAGAACATATTGCAGC
>NZ_JAUOEU010000059.1:0-3457 GCF_031932105.1 Shewanella sp. SP1S1-7 | reverse complement strand
GCGGTGTCCTAGGCCTCTAGACGAAGGGGACACAAGGACTTATGTTTTAACTCGTAACCGAGCTTTGTAACACATTCACTTTCGTAGGCTAGGAAGCAAATGCTTTGTTCTTACCAAACAACACGTTAGTTATTTGCTAGGAACCACTCTCTATAAAAAATAGATGGTATCCCCTAGGGGATTCGAACCCCTGTTACCGCCGTGAAAGGGCGGTGTCCTAGGCCTCTAGACGAAGGGGACCCCGGACATATTAATTTGAACTTATTGTTCCCGTTTAACATCTACGGTGTCCTAGGCACCTCTTCTAAAGAAGGAAGGTGACCTCAGACATATTAATTCGAACTCACGTTCCTGCTTAATATCTACAGTAAATTGGTGGAGCTACACGGGATCGAACCGTGGACCTCTTGCATGCCATGCAAGCGCTCTCCCAGCTGAGCTATAGCCCCAAATTTTTGTCGACACTGCTAACTTTAATAGTATGCGTATCAGCAGAAATTTAGATTTTATTCATATCAAACAACTCGTTAGCTATTCGACAGGAACCAATACTTGGTATCCCCTAGGGGATTCGAACCCCTGTTACCGCCGTGAAAGGGCGGTGTCCTAGGCCTCTAGACGAAGGGGACCCCGGACTTATGTTTTAACTCGTAACCGAGCTTCGTAACACATTCACTTCAGTAGGCTAGGAAGTAAATGCTTTGTTCTTACCAAACAACTCGTTAGTTATTCGACAGGAACCAATATTTGGTATCCCCTAGGGGATTCGAACCCCTGTTACCGCCGTGAAAGGGCGGTGTCCTAGGCCTCTAGACGAAGGGGACCCCGGACATATTAATTCGAACTTACGTTCCTGCTTAACACCTGCAGTAAGTTTGGTGGAGCTACACGGGATCGAACCGTGGACCTCTTGCATGCCATGCAAGCGCTCTCCCAGCTGAGCTATAACCCCAAAACTTATCAAGCTACATTTAAGTGCACTACAAGCATTTGCTCGTCTGTGTCTCAACTGCGTGGCGCATTCTATGCAGCGCACCTAAAAGTGTCAACTCGTTTTTTAGGAATTTATTCTATCTGCTACAAATTCAATCGCTTTGGATATTCTTTGCTCAGAACGGCTTCTTCCGATTAAAAATAATGTGATATCAAGGCCTGGTGACTGCCCTGCCCCTGTTACTGCGACACGTAAAGGCATACCAACTTTACCCATACCCACATCTAATTCAGTTGCAGTGTCTTCAATCGCCTGATGGATAGCTTCTACAGTCCACTCAGTTAATGCGGCTAATTTTTGTTGAACCAGTTGCAATGGCTCTAACGCAACACCACGTAAATGCTTTTTCGCTTGGGCTTCATCAAACTCAGCAAAGTCTTCATAGAAGTAGCGGCTAGAAGCGGCTAGCTCTTTTAGTGTCTTAGCGCGTTCGGCTAATGCCGTAACCACTTCCGCTAATGCTGGGCCGTTTGACATATCAATTTTTTGATCGTCCATGTGCCATTGTAAGTGTGTCGCCACATATTCTGGAGCAAGACCCTTAATATAGTGTTGGTTCAACCACACCAGTTTATCGGTATTAAAGGCTGAAGCGGCTTTATTGATATCACCGAGCTTAAAGTATTGCTTCATTTCTTCTAATGAGAAGATTTCTTGATCGCCATGTGACCAACCTAAACGTACTAGGTAGTTCAACAGTGCTTCTGGCAAATAGCCATCGTCACGGTACTGCATTACGCTCACTGCGCCATGACGCTTAGATAATTTCGCGCCATCATCACCGAGAATCATAGAGACGTGAGCATATTCTGGGATCGGCGCCCCTAATGCTTTAAGGATATTGATTTGACGCGGCGTATTGTTGATATGATCTTCACCACGAACCACACAGGTAATTCCCATATCCCAATCGTCAACGACCACACAGAAGTTATAGGTTGGCACACCATCGGTACGGGCGATGATCAAGTCATCTAATGCATCGTTTGAAAATTCGATACGGCCACGAACATGGTCATCAAATACCACTGAACCGCCGATAGGATTTTTGAAACGCACGACAAATGGCTCATCAGTATCACGAGCGGGTAAGTCACGGCAGCAACCATCGTACTTTTGTGCTTCACCGTTGGCGGCTTGTGCTTCTCTTAACGCATCAATACGCTCACGTGAGCAATAGCATTTGTATGCAGTGCCCTTTGCTAACATTTGGGCAATGATTTCGTTATAACGATCAAAACGCTTAGTTTGGTAATACGGGCCCTCGTCCCATGTCAAACCTAACCAGTTCATACCTTCTAAAATCGCATCGCAGGCGGCTTGAGTCGAACGCTCAATATCAGTGTCTTCAATGCGTAATACAAACTCACCGTTATTGGCACGAGCTTGTAACCAAGAATAAAGTGCAGTACGGGCACCACCAACATGTAAGAAACCAGTAGGACTAGGGGCAAAACGCGTCTTAGTTGTCATAATGGGACACTAACCTATATAAAGTCGTCTAGATAAAGACAATCACGATAAAAAAGTGGGCTTATTCTAACAGTCAAAGCAGGCGCTGCAAATGGGACAAGCTCTGCAGTATCACTTATCTGATAAAATCGTAACGCTAAATCCCCTCCTTTATATAGAGAAGCCTATATAAAGGTACACATATTAAAGTGCTGCCACAGCCATCACCCGCAAATCTGTGCCTATT
Source organism: Shewanella sp. SP1S1-7 (assembly GCF_031932105.1). Taxonomy (NCBI): domain Bacteria; kingdom Pseudomonadati; phylum Pseudomonadota; class Gammaproteobacteria; order Alteromonadales; family Shewanellaceae; genus Shewanella; species Shewanella sp. SP1S1-7. The sequence goes on along the minus strand of NZ_JAUOEU010000059.1, from coordinate 764 downwards.
TATCTTGGCTAAGGCGCATGATTGAGTTTCTCAAGGTTTAGATACTGACCTTACTTTTTGCCCCTATCATTTACCTTCAGCTATAAATTATGTGTTTGTTGAGCAACACCGCGATCAACCGCACCTCTAAGATTCAAATCATTGCGAGTCACTCCGCCCAGTCATTTTGTCATTTAAATGCTCACAAGTGACATACGGCCGGCTATCGCGACATCCCAAACACCCAAATTGCACGCATTGATTGGCGAATAAACTAACACTTTGATCGGCTGCGTGATTAGCATTAAGCCAATGCGAACAAAAATAGCGCGACCAATGCTTTTTTCACTAAAAAGCGTTGACACTAGATCGAACCTCCCTATAATACGGCTCCACACAGCGAGGTCGATTAGCTCAGCTGGGAGAGCACCTCCCTTACAAGGAGGGGGTCACTGGTTCGAGCCCAGTATCGACCACCATTATTTTTATAGATATATTGTTTTTAAACATAATTTGTAAAAAATACTGGCTGTACAAAATAGTTATATCCCAGGTCGCTTAGCTCAGCTGGGAGAGCACCTCCCTTACAAGGAGGGGGTCACTGGTTCGAGCCCAGTAGCGACCACCATATAACTTAATGTACCCCATTGTGTGAAAGTCATTCCCAGGTCGCTTAGCTCAGCTGGGAGAGCACCTCCCTTACAAGGAGGGGGTCACTGGTTCGAGCCCAGTAGCGACCACCATTATTCAGTGAATAATGACTTAAAAATTGTGTAACATCAGAA
>NZ_JAUOEU010000058.1:0-3898 GCF_031932105.1 Shewanella sp. SP1S1-7 | reverse complement strand
TGGGGCTTAATACGTTCAAATTTAGCTTTAGCCATGGTAATGCCTCAGTCCAAGAATCTTGGTGATGAAAACTAACATATAGAAAAAATCCGATGCATTAAAATGACATCGAACCGATTATGTTTAGGCGTAGGAGCTAAATTTAGAGAGGCTGGTGCTGATAGGCAGATTCGAACTGCCGACCTCACCCTTACCAAGGGTGTGCTCTACCAACTGAGCCATATCAGCAACTAATTTGGAGCGGACAGCGGGAATCGAACCCGCGTTATCAGCTTGGAAGGCTGGAGTAATACCATTATACGATGTCCGCGCAACCTAACTAAGGCTACCTAACTACCTAGAAAAAGTGGTGGAGGGAGAAGGATTCGAACCTTCGAAGGCTGAGCCGTCAGATTTACAGTCTGATCCCTTTGGCCACTCGGGAACCCCTCCACAGAAAATGGTGCCGGCACCAAGAGTCGAACTCGGGACCTACTGATTACAAGTCAGTTGCTCTACCAACTGAGCTATGCCGGCATTATCATTTCGGAACGGGATATTAGGTAAATGCGCTCCCAAGTGCAAGTAAAAAACACCTATTTACGTAAAAAAAGCGCTCGAACGGTGTTTTTTTACACGTTATCCAACTTTACCGACCAATTAAACAGCGAATACATCAAACGGTCACGGAAACACGGCTACAACCACCCATTTAGTATTGTTCCGAATAATTCCATAGTGTACTGTGCCTTTCCTAAGCTGAGGAAAGCCAATGACTTCTAAAAATTCAATTCAAAAAGCACTCTATCTCGCCTTTGAGCGCCTGCAATGGTCTGAGTTACGAGATTCAGTGCCGCTGACGCTGAGCGAGCAAGACTTGGAAAACCTTAGAGGCATTAATGAGAAGATATCCTTATCGGAAGTCACAGATATTTATCTTCCCCTTAGTCGGCTGCTCAATCTAATAGTCAAAGCTAAGCAACAACGTGGCTTAGTCGTTGATGAGTTTCTTGGCCAAAAGCCATCAAAAAGCCCTTACATCATTAGTATTGCTGGCAGTGTCGCCGTCGGCAAAAGTACCACAGCGCGTATATTGCAAGCCTTACTACAGCACTGGCCTGAGCACCCTAAGGTCGATCTGGTGACCACGGATGGCTTTTTGTATCCACTGGCAGACTTGAAGCGTAAAGGGTTGTTACAGCGTAAGGGATTTCCGGAAAGCTACGATATGAAAATGCTGGTTGAGTTTATCTCCGCCGTGAAATCCGGTCAGCCACATGTGAAAGCGCCTATCTATTCACACGTCACCTATGACCGTGTGAAGAATCAGCATCAAACCGTTTCTCAGCCAGACATCTTAATTTTAGAAGGCTTGAATGTATTACAGACTGGACTCGACTCCCCCGTTGATACCCGTCGTCCTTTCGTCTCCGATTTTGTCGACTTTTCTATTTATGTCGATGCGGAAGAACCTTTGCTGAAACAATGGTATAAAGAACGATTCTTGCAGTTCCGCTCTGGCGCATTCAGTGACAAAAAATCTTATTTTCATCACTATTCGACGCTAACCGACGATGAAGCCAATACGATTGCCGCCAATATTTGGGACACAATCAATGGCCCAAACCTACAACTTAACATTCAACCGACCCGTGAGAGGGCCCATTTGATCCTGCAGAAAGGTCAGGATCATTTGACGTCCCACGTACTGATGCGCAAATAGTCTTCTGTAAAATAGTCTCTTGAGTGCTTAGCGTGCCCTTAAGCTAATTTCACCGCCGATAAATGCTTGCACATCATCGGCGGTTTCGAGCAATACTGCACCTTGCTCATCAACACCGCGGCAAATCCCTTCGACCGATTTTTCACCCATAAGCAAACGTATTTCACGGCCATAAAATAAGTCTGCCGCTTGCCAACGAGCCTTGAATGCCGCTAATCCTTCACGTTCAAATAGCTGGATATCGCGCTTCAGTTGCTTCTGTAATTCGATAATAAGCGCAGTCTTATCTGGCATATCAACCAAATCTGACAGGTCACTCCAAGGCTGATCGATACCTTTGCCTTGCTCCTCTGACATCGCCATATTAACGCCAACACCAATGATCAGCTGACACTGACTATCCGCCTGTCCCGACATTTCAATCAAGATCCCAGCAAGCTTCTTGTTATCCAAATAGATATCATTCGGCCACTTAACCCCAATATTCTCGACCCCAAACGATTTAAGCACTTCAACTAGAGTGCACGCCACTACTAAACTTAAACCCATAGCCTGTGCCATTCCCTGCGGGAATGTCCAAAACAATGAGAAGTACAAGTGATGCCCATAGGGCGACACCCAAGTGCGACCTCGGCGACCGCGACCAGCAGATTGATACTCTGCCACGCACACATCGCCATTTTTTAGCTCAGTGGTATGGCTCAGCATAAAGCCGTTGGTGCTTGCGATCTCATCAAAATAAAAACAACGGTTATCAATTGACTGCACTAAACGTGAAGCATCAATCAAAGAGATGGGATTGGCTAACTTATAGCCGCGACCCTTAACGCTATAAATTGCCACACCATAAGTTTCTAACGCATCAATGTGCTTATTTACTGCGGCGCGCGAAATCCCAAGTTCTGTGGCTAGCTGCTCGCCTGAAACAAATTGACCGCTAAACAATAACGCTAATATCTGGCGCTTTCTTCCCCAATTATCCGACATACAAATCTCCTTCGCCGTTGGCCCCTATGATTCTAGGTTCCGCTTCTAGCACGACACCAAATTTATCCTGCACCTGCGTAATGACATGCCGTGCTAGACGACAAATATCACGCCCCGTTGCCTCACCTCGATTCACTAGCACTAAAGCCTGTTTGTCATGCACAGCCGCATTACCAAGCGCAAAACCTTTCAGTCCCGCTTGTTCAATCAGCCAACCAGCCGCCAATTTCACTGTTGCATCCGCTTGTGCGTAACCCACTATTGTCGGAAAACGCTGTGCTAAATCTAGATAACAGGTCGCACTAACAATAGGATTTTTAAAGAAACTTCCTGCATTGCCGAGCACTGCTGGATCTGGGAGCTTTTCACTGCGCACTTGGCATACGCGATCAAAAATCTCACGCGCAGTCACGGTTACTGGATCAAACGATTGCAATGGACCATAGGCCAAACACGGTTGCCAACGTTTAGCTAAGCGCAGTCCGACAGCTGTAACTACGGCAAGATCACGCAATTTGTCTTTGAAAATAGACTCACGGTAAGCAAATTGACATTCAGCTGTGCTTATACGCACAAACTCACCTGAGGGTAAATCAAGATACTCAACCCAATCACACACATCACAAAGCTCAACACCATAGGCGCCAATATTCTGTATAGGTGCTGCGCCAACCGTTCCAGGAATTAACGCCATATTCTCCAGCCCAAACATGCCACGCTCGAGCGTAAACCGAATTAACTCGTGCCAATTCTCACCCGCCTCAACCTCGAGATAAAACGCTTCTGCGTCTTCAGAGACTTTTATCCCCTTCGATAACATCCTGACAACTGTGCCGTTAAAGTCCTCTGTGAAGACCAGATTGCTACCGCCACCAAGCACCAACATAGGCAATTGCTGTTGCCATAGTGGCAAACACATTGCCCGAACAGCTTCTTTTGAGTGCGCCTCAACAAGATCGGCGCAAGACTGGGCCAAACCAAAGGAATTAAACGATTTAAGGCTATGAGATAGAGACATGTGTTTGATCAATGACGACAAAAGCACATTGTAACTGCTAAAAGCAAGGATTGCAGCTAACGCAGAGGACACGTATTGATGAAATAGTCATCGTGGAGTAGGCATTTAGGCGAAAAATCACGCTAAACTTAACAAATTGCATACGCAAAAAAGCCAGCTTATTCAGCTGGCTTCGTTACATCTCAATGAGA
>NZ_JAUOEU010000057.1:0-4111 GCF_031932105.1 Shewanella sp. SP1S1-7 | reverse complement strand
ATATTCATGTTTAGAGCCTATAAATGATTCGGAGTCAGACCAAGCCAAATACTCATGTTCGAGTTTTGCAAACTCCAAGAACAGTTTGCTAAGGCGATTTATTGCAGCAGGCTCTGTTTGAATGCAAAACTCAAAGACTTCTCGGTAAGGTAAATCTCGGTTATTACAAAACCTGATTTGAATTGCAGAGCTACCGCGCGAGTTTGTAGTAAACACCTGTAACCGGAAATAATACGCGAACCTATCTTCTGGCTTCTCGGAGCCAATTTCATACAGAAATATATCACCAATTTGTCGGGGAAACGTTGCTAATCTCTTGCCAATTTCTGTGAAAGCATCGGCATTATCGTAATACTCAAAACGAGATTTTATGTTCCCATTTGAAACATCCCATACCAACTGAACGTGATATGGCTCTTCATAAGGAATTCTCTCAATTCTTAGATAATTACTCATAGCACCCTTGATGCATAACGTTTGGTTAAGGGGCGGGCTTTAGCCCGTCCCAGTGAGCGAAGCGAACGGTTTGAACCAGTTGTTAGGCGCAATGTTGGCGCTCGCTCAATACTGCGCTCAAAAGCTCAGGAATCCACTCGGGTTTGAATATGATTGGATTCTCATTTTGTATTTCTTTAATACTCCACCATTTCCATTTTTGAATGGTGCACTTTTCTTCGTCGGTCCATTCTGCCGCGAATATATTCGAATTTATTGGGCACTCTACTAGATAGTATTTTTCTAGCCAGCGCGCAGGTGTTGAGCGTGCTACGGCATATACTTCATCTCGCTCTTTCAGGAGTTGTCCAATTTTTAGAGTAAGTCCAGTTTCCTCGTATAGCTCCCGTGCGGCGGCGTCAGTGTAGCTTTCTCCTGTTTTAAGCTCGCCGCCAGCGGTTGCCCAGAATGGTGCTTGATGCTCGTCCTTGTATAAAAATAATAAAAGGCGTCCTTCGCTATCTACGATAAATAATCTCGAAGATTTTCTGACTTCCATTTCTGCTCCAAGTGAAATATGTACTTTGATTGGATTGTGCCTAACGCTCGCCTAAACGGCGAGCAACTTGTTGCGAGTCCAGCGGCCGCAGGCCACGATGTTTAAGGCGATTGTTAGAGCTCACAGCTTGATGACTGCCAACATATCTTCACCATCGTCATCCAAACCCACTTCCTGAAAGCCAAAACTAGAATAAAAATCTTTGGCGACGGTGTTCTCAGGGTCATAGCAAATTTCTATTTCTTTTACTTTGTCACTGGCTTTGATTTCATTGAGTGCCAAATTTAGCGCAGTTCTACCAATACCCGCTTTTTGATAACGTTGATCCACCATAAAGCGCCAGATAGAAACTCTTTCAGGTGCTTCAGATACCCACATGAAAAAGCCAACAGGTTTATCGTTTTGATAGATTGCCTTACAGGTATGCCCTTGGCAGTAATGTGACTCAACCAAAGACCACATATTGCTAGCAACATATTCCTGCTGCTCATCAGTGACATCCAAGTCACATACTGCTTCATAATTTGAACTTGTAACGTCTTCCAGTGTGATACTCATGACTTTCCTTAGCTCTAACGTTTGGTTAAGGGGTGGGCTTTAGCCCGTCCCAGCGAGCGGAGCGAGCGATTTGAACCAGTTGTTAGGCGTGCTAGGTGATTTGTAGGTTTTTTGGATATGGAAATTTGCCTGACTCGTAGCTGTTCCAGAGAGACTCTAAAAAATGATGTGAAACTCCTAAGATATTTGCCTTGGTGATGAGATCAAGATCATCTGATACATAACTGGCAAGCTCACTCTGCGATGTGGCTTTGCTTACTAAAAGAAAGCTGATTTTCTGAATATTATATAGTTTTGTTTTAGTTGGTTCTGGCTGAGCACTACATTCCCAAGCGTTTTCAATACTCTTAAACAAGTTACTCCACTCAATACCGAATGTAGGATGGTTATCTCGTGCATTCAATGCTAATTCCACATCGAGAGTAGCGTAATAGGAGGCAGGCAAGAGGCTGCCTGTTTCAATCCCCTCCAAAATTCTGTCTAAGAACTGGGTCATTTTGAACTATGCCTAACGCCCATTTAAGGGGCTGAAAACAGTTTGCTAAAATGTGTAGCGAAGCGAAACCGAGCAAACTGTTAGCAGTCCCGCTTTAAATTCTTGTTAGAATTCACTGGCTCGAATTTGGAAAATATTGCCCTCTGGATCATGAGCATCACACACTCTATTGCCTTGAAATAGCCATTCACGTTCTGGCTCATTTAATTTGCCACCTAGCTGCTCAGCTATTTTTCGGGTAGTTACAAGATTTTTAACGGGAAAACAAATTTTAATCGCTGTGTTTTCTCTGCGTTCTGGTGGTGATGAGATTGCAATTTTAGCTGCGATTGCGGGTGCTAGAGCTACCACCGTTAATTGAAAGCTTGGTGACTCAAGTAGCACATAGTCAGGTTCTTTATGAGTTACTGGTAGACCAGCAAGCTCAGAATAAAACTGGCTCACTCGCTGAATGTCTTTTGCGTAGATAACTGCTCCCGCGACGAATTGTCCTTTCATTCGATCCTCCTTGAAGCCGCTGGGGCAACTGTGTGAGCTCTAACGCCAAGTTCAGTGGTGGCACTCCGTGTCGGGCATCCACTGCAACGCCTGGTTATGCATTTACATGCACTCTATTAAGGATGTGTCGCAAATTGCCCCACCCTTGCCATTGTTTTCTTTCTGCCAAGACGAATAAGCATTGTCAAAAGATTCAGGATAAACACCGCCTTTATTCAGAGGGTCTTTAACACTGGCCTTCAATGCTTTTTTTGTGATTGCCATATGGCGAACTAGGCGCTCGACTTGCCAAGCAGCATTGCCATGTTTTCGACCAATCACTTCAATATGAAATACACCGGTAGTCGCTGCGCTCTCAAGGTTATGAATGATGACCCACCGACTCATATTTTCGGTAGATTCAATAGTCCAGATTCCGGCCTTGTGTGTAGCTAGATCTGAAGCAAATGCGCTACTTGCAAGCAGGCCAGAGATCAACCATAAAATTCTGTGCACATAAACCTCAAGATGCATAACGCCAAGCTAAGCGGAAAATTCTTGCGCTTTGGCCGAAGGCCAGTGAGTATTTTTCCATGCTTGAGCGCCTTGTTATGTGCCGGAACTCATTATGTACTCTGGGTGTCCCGTATGCTCGTCCAGTTGCTCACTGACGACTGCGAAACCTTGAGACAAATAGAACTGATAACTAGCCTGATTTTCCTTGTATACGGAAAGGCTCAAGATCGCCCTTTGAGCTTTGGCATGACTTAATAATTGCTTACCAATGCCTTTACCCTGAAATTCAGGAAATACGAATATAGCTGCCAAAGTATTTTCATACAGTGCATAAAAACCAACTGTTTTCGACTCGATTTCATAAACGAAAACTTCTGAAGCAGGAATATAAATATTACGCATGCTCTCAACTTGAGATCCCCAGAAGTCCGCTGGGACGAAATCATGCGCTTTAACAGAGGCTTCAAGCCAGATCTCAAGAACCGAATCTAAGTCATGTGAATTGTACTTTCTTATCATTTTCGAACTCTAGATTTCCAAATTTATCGGGGCAACATAACGCCGCCAACAGCGGCCGAGCATAGCGAGGTCCAGCGCACGTAGTGCGCGATGCTGCTTGGCCTTGTTATGTGTGTGGTGCAAGGTACGAGCTATATTCATCTTGGACGACGCCTTGATTTACAAAATTGAGCTCACTAATACCCAACTCTTTAGCCGCATCTTCAATATCATCGCAATGGACTAATTTTACTGGTTCATCGTACTCTCCTGATGGAGAGTCAAATGTATATATATCAATGTAATCTTCTGAACCTTGGTCATAAGCTTCCCAAAGACATCCGCTAACACCACTGCCTGACTGTTCGAATGAAGCCCAACGAATACACCTTTCCTTGTTGACGATGAATCCACCTAGGAATATCTCAACTAGCTTTCCGCGACGTAGAGCTGAATTTGCCTCTTGAATAGTTAAGTATCTACGAGCCATAAATCATCCTGAACACATAACGCCCGCAATAAACGGCGTGAGGAACGAACGTCCGGCGACCGTAAGGAGCGAATTTCATTGC
>NZ_JAUOEU010000056.1:0-6008 GCF_031932105.1 Shewanella sp. SP1S1-7 | reverse complement strand
TAAATCTCGCCAAGGGATACCTGTTCTAAGGCGGTAAAGAATACCTTCGAATGTTTGTCTATGTTCAGGTTTGTCATAAACACGGCCTGTGCTTTTCATTAAATGAAATAGCTTTTCCCAGCGTGCATCGGTTAGCATAAGTCTTGGCATGGCTTGAGGTTATGGTTACTTTTGGCGAAGCAAATTATAACGTCTTGCCATGCTGTCTAAAAATCACTCTCGAAAGATCAACAGACCCTAGACTCACAGCAATTATCTTGGGAAGCATTCCGTTTACTCGTACTCGATTGTTTTATGATCCGCAGCTATTTATCTGCAATAGCCTTTAAAAATAAAGGACTATCTGAAAGTGATATTGTGATGTGTTTTCAGCTTTATCAAGTCGTTAGGCAACATAAAATTGAGTTTGTACAAAGTATGAGCAAAACATTAGAGGAATGTGGAATCGACAGTGTGCCAGCTGCAATTTGCCTTTTAAAAACAAATATCTAAACGTATAAACAGCACCACACAATAGTAAGAAGAGAACATATAACGAAGTAAAGCAATACCACAGGTGTGAATCTTCAGTTTGCAATATAGATTTACACTGTAGGGTGGGCTGAGTGCATAACAAATTCATCCAACCTGCGACAAGCTGTCGCAGTTTGCGCATTTGGCTTTGTGAAATATCGTATCAGCCCGCACAATCAAGCCATAGGTTCCTTCCTTTGTGCCCCGCAGGCGCTCAAGAAATCCACTGCTTTTTGAACCTCTACCCGAGGGTAACTATGCCCTCGGGGATTTTTATTAGTTTGTTTTGATATACAAACCTCGCACCTCGGCTTCAAATACGATAAATTTACTTATCTTCAATACAATCCATTCAGCTACTTGTGTAGACATAGTCGATAACAGTTAACTAAAACCAAAACTCTATCAAGGAAGAAATTTATGTCTAAAGCTCTTATCTCTATCGCCCTTAGCCTCTTCATTGTTGGCTCACTGAGTGGCTGTGTTAAAAGTACACTCGTTAGTGACAAATGCACGGAAAACAATCCTGCTGAAAACCAAAATTGTAACAAAACAGACGCTGCTATATATGTCGCAGCAGCCATATTGGAAGGCCCAGATAAAGGTCAAACGTGTAACGATATGTCGGGCAAAGCAAAACAAGACTGCCTCGCTCAGCAACAGGCACTGAAAGAATCACTAGAGAAACACGCTCGAAAATAGCATTAAGGAAGATGAATGAAAGCCTCCGTTTTTATTGCCACGACCCTCGATGGTTATATCGCCACTCCCGATGGGGATATCGACTTTTTAAACCAGCATCCCAGTACTAATCCCGATGAAGATTTTAGTTACCATGCTTTTATCGACACTATCGATGCGATTGTAATGGGACGAAAAAGCTTTGAAAAAGTCCTCTCCTTCGATTGTGATTGGCCCTATGTGAATATCCCAGTATTTGTATTAAGCCGCAGCGGTGTAACAGTACCGTCGGCGTTAAGTGAGCACGTGCAAGTGCTAAATGGCGATGCAGCAAGCATTAGCGAACAACTCAAAACCCGTGGCTTTAAGCATCTCTATATCGATGGTGGACAAACGATCCAAGGTTTTTTAGCGGCGGGGCTAATTCAGGAGCTCACTCGTATCCCCACTTTACTGGGTAAAGGCATTCCCCTCTTTAGTGACGTCCCCCAAGCCATACAATTAATGCCCATCCACACACAGCAATACGACAATGGCTATGTACAAACCGCTACCGCGTCATAGACAAAAGCACTCTATAAGTCGTTGAGATAGGCGATGACATATATGCCGAAGGTGAACCCTGCCATTTTTCGGCTTGCCATCTTACTGTAGAGCCATGTAACCACAATGTTAAACAACTAAATACTATCAATGGCTTACTGATTGCGAATCCAAGTTCCGTTAGAATACCCTCCTCTAACAGATAGGTGAGCAATATGAATCGTTTGCAGGCATCAAAGGGTTTTACATTAATAGAACTGGTTGTGGTCATTATCATCCTTGGGATCTTGGCCGTCGTCGCAGCACCACGATTTTTAAACCTAGGCCAAGATGCTCACGATGCCAGAGCCAAAACCGCATTTGCGGCCTTTACCTCTGGTGTTAAGCTTTACCACAGTTGTTGGCTTGCGGGCGGTCACTCTGGTTATATCCAAGATCTCGCCTGTTATGGTGACGGAAAACTCGACTCGACCACCACAGGATTTCCACTGGGAATAGAGACTGCAACCGCTGATGCCGGTGCTAAATTGCAGGGCGATTATTGTGGTCAGTTATGGCAAGGTCTTTTGGCTAATAATGAATTTGTCATTGCCGATCAATACTCTTGGCGCACAGTTCCCAATGTCGACATTGTTTACTGGTATGGTGCCGTCGACATAAAAGATCCCAATGCTTACTGCATTTTCAACTATGTCTCTGACGATCGCAGCTTCGGCAGTGAAAACTGGGATCTTAAATACTATCCCTTCGATGGCCGCACTATTGTAGGTCGATCCACCCTTTCCCAATAAGCGCTTATTTTTATTGCTAAAGGAGCGCGAAAGATCGCAAACTCCTTTGGCATTTGCCGCGATTACTTGAATTATTGTCATCCATCCCCATATATATCCCATCATCCACCGCAACTTTTGCTGCGGGCCAGAAGAGGATTCATTGTGACCACTATCGTATCAGTACGCCGTAATAATCAAGTTGTCATCGCCGGCGATGGCCAAGTCTCCCTAGGCAATACCGTCATGAAAGGTAACGCCAAAAAAGTGCGTCGCTTATATCACAACAAGGTACTGGCAGGTTTTGCAGGCGGCACCGCCGATGCTTTCACCCTATTCGAGCGTTTTGAGGCCAAACTTGAAATGCACCAGGGCCATTTATTGCGCTCGGCCGTTGAGCTCGCCAAAGATTGGCGTACCGACCGTATGCTGCGTAAACTCGAAGCACTGTTAGTCGTGGCCGATGCGGAAACCTCGCTGATCATCACAGGTAATGGTGATGTCGTTCAGCCAGAACACGACTTAGTCGCCATTGGTTCAGGCGGCAACTATGCCCAAGCGGCGGCCCTTGCACTATTGCAAAATACTGAGCTGTCAGCCTTAGAAATCGCCGAAAAATCCCTGACTATTGCTGCGGATATCTGCGTATTCACCAATCAATTCAAAACGATTGAAGAACTCAATTACTAAACAGCCCGTGAGGAATATTATGTCTGAAATGACCCCCCGTGAGATTGTCCACGAGCTGGATGCACACATTATTGGCCAACAAAAGGCCAAACGTTCTGTTGCTGTCGCCCTGCGTAACCGCTGGCGCCGGATGCAACTTGACGCAGATTTCCGTCAAGAAGTCACCCCAAAAAATATTCTGATGATTGGCCCAACAGGCGTTGGTAAAACTGAAATTGCCCGCCGTTTAGCCAAGCTGGCGAACGCGCCTTTTATCAAGGTCGAAGCGACTAAATACACAGAAGTGGGTTATGTCGGTAAGGAAGTCGAGCAAATCATCCGCGACTTGACCGATATCGCCATCAAGCTGACCCGTGAACAGCAAATGGGCAAATGTCGCCAACGCGCCGAAGAAAATGCCGAAGAGCGCATTCTCGATGCCCTGTTGCCTAAGCCGAAAAACGACTGGGAAAGCACTGAAACCGATTCCAACTCAAATACCCGTCAAGTCTTCCGCAAAAAACTACGCGAAGGCCAATTAGACGATAAAGAAATCGATATCGATGTGGCCCAACCGCAAATTGGTGTTGAAATCATGTCGCCTCCAGGCATGGAAGAAATGACCAACCAGCTGCAAAGTCTGTTTAAAAACATGGGCCAAGCACCAGCAAAACGTCGCAAGATGAAGATCAAAGAAGCCTTTAAGCTATTGTTCGAAGAAGAAGCGGCAAAACTGGTCAATCAAGAAGATTTAAAAGAACAAGCCATTGAAATGGTTGAGCAACACGGCATAGTGTTCCTCGACGAAATCGACAAAATCTGTAAGCGCGGCGAAACCTCAGGCCCAGACGTTTCCCGTGAAGGCGTACAACGTGACTTACTACCCCTGATCGAAGGCTGCACTGTCACCACAAAACACGGCATGGTAAAAACCGACCACATACTGTTTATCGCCTCTGGCGCATTCCAGATGTCTAAACCGTCGGATTTAATTCCTGAATTACAGGGTCGTTTACCGATCCGTGTCGAGCTAGATGCATTATCAGCCAATGATTTTAAACGCATTCTAACCGAGCCACACGCCTCGCTCACCGAGCAATATATCGCGCTGATGGGCACAGAAGGCGTGAAAGTTGAATTCAGCGAATCGGGTATCGACAGCATTGCGAAAGCCGCATGGCAAGTGAACGAGCGCACCGAAAACATCGGCGCCCGTCGTTTACACACTGTGATGGAAAGGCTGATGGAAGATATCTCCTACGAGGCATCGGAAAAATCGGGCTCCGCCTTTGTTATCGACGCCGACTATGTCAGCGCCCACTTAGACAACTTAGTCCAAGACGAAGATCTCAGCCGCTTTATCCTCTAGTACAAAACCCGCTCACCGCCAAGCCCAAACAACTTGGCGGTAAACGACTCAACTGCAAAAGTGTGACTTAAACGAAAAAGCCTGACCAAGGCTCTCGCTTACCCTTTGTATCCTTGGCCGCGAGTGGTTACATTAGTCAGGTGTTACTTTAATGAGTCGTTATCCTATCCTTAGCATTTTCTTGGTAGCCAACCTATGACCACAGCAACGCCCAATGTCACCGATATTAAACTGAAACGTAAATCACGCATTCTAGAAGTCAGTTTCGACAATGGTGAGCAATATCAGCTCAGCTGCGAGATGCTCAGAGTCTACTCGCCCTCAGCCGAAGTGCATGGTCACGGCAACCCTAAGCTGGTCACCCACAAGAAAAACGTCAACATCAGTGCCATAGAACCCGTCGGTAACTATGCAGTAAAAATCGTCTTCGATGACGGCCACGACACAGGCCTATTCTCGTGGAAAGTACTCTACGATCTCGCCACCCACCAAGTGGATCTATGGGAAAAATACCTCGCCCGCCTGCGCGCCGAAAAAGCCTCCCGCGAACCGCTGATCGCGATGAATATAAAGTACAACTAGCATGTTAGGTAGACGCCTAATGGTGTGATTTAAACAATTGGTGGCTAGTTAAATTAAGTGGCATTACAACAAACTGAAAATGTTTGAGAGTATTCTGTCATAGATTAAGCACTGTTATTCCAGTGACTCGCCGTTAATATATCCCTATAGGCTCGACGGCGGCATCCATGCCGCCAACGGTCACTTCCATAGCAGTGCTTAATCCTGTTAAGTCTTTGGTATATCTGCTAGTTTGTTATTTACAATTAGGCATCCCGAGAATTTAACAATGGGCTTGTTAAATTTTGAATATTATTAGGGTCTGTTGATCTTTGCTGTACAAATGTTGTTCAGCAATACATCGGCAGCCACATTAACATAAACGCCAGTGACACCATACTGGCGTAATTTCTTGCTAGCTTGTCATACCTTGTTGATATTGCTCGATAGTGTTTAATTCTTCCAAAAGCATTCTCCACTAAATGTCGATACCGATATAAGCACCAATCGACTCTTTCTTGAGGTGTATTCTTATAGCGGCGCCTTGGAATAACAGATTTCCCGCCTTTATTTGCGATAAGTTCACGAAAAGCATCGCTGTCATAACCTTTATCTGCAATGACGGTATCAACCTGCTTCAGGTGCTCAATTAAGCTGGGGGCGTGTGTAATATCGTGTTTTTGGCCTTCTGATAATTCGAAATAAATCGGTAATCCTCCGCTGTCGACGGCTAAGTGAATTTTGGTTGAATTACCGCCTCGACTTTTACCAATACTCTCATTACTTAGCGTCGCTGCACCTGCACTGTGCTGGTGAGCCCGCACTATCGAGCCATCAATAAAGACCCATTCTATATCAGCAAGGTTGGCTAAGGCCTTGAATAAATGTGCTAGAACACCTTT
>NZ_JAUOEU010000055.1:0-6093 GCF_031932105.1 Shewanella sp. SP1S1-7 | reverse complement strand
GACCATTTGCATCATAACTAAAGGTACTGGTAGTGCCATTACGTACTACAGTTAACGGCTTGTTTTGGTCATCGTAGGTTAAGGTCGCCCCATCGCCAGTTAAGCGATTACCATTGTTATCATAGGTAAAGTTGGAGGTTGCCCCCCCGCGAATAAACTGTCGTATTGCATTCGGACCTGCATTACCCCCTAAACCTTTACCCACGTTACCATACAGATAACCGCTGCCATAATCACCTTTGACCAGAATATTCCCCGCAGCATCATAGTCATAATTGACTGGCGCATACGTGGTGCCATTAATGGTTTTTGTGGCATTATCGACCCGCATCAGTTCATCGTAGGTATAATCCTCTGCAAAGCGGGTGATGGCATTTTCTTGCCGAACCAGATTGCCCATAGCATCGTAGTCATAGTTAAGATACTGAATACCGACCGTGCTACAACTGCCGTTATTACTGGTACAAATCGAAAGTGGAGAGCCAGCTTCATTGCGGAAGAATTGTTGTATCTTACCGTTGCTGAATCGTTGTTGATTGATACTCCCTAAGGCACTGTACGACTCAACTGTGCGTAGAGACAATTCACTGCCATCGGTAAAGCGTTGATAGTCTTCAATCAGATAACCGTTATCATCAAAACGGTAAGCAACATGCTCACCACTGGGGAATGCCATCGCTTTGATGCGACCAAATTGACTGTCGTAGGCGTACTTTTCCGTTAGGTTAAGGCCGCCCATTTGGGTGAAAGTTTGTATCATTCGCCCCACGGTATCGTAACTGTGGGTTTGGGTGTGCCCTGCGACACTGGCTTGATACAACTTGCCATTACCGACCGTGGTGTCATACACCCAAGTACGTGTAGTTTGAGTATTGGTTTGCTTTGTTTGTCTGCCCAGTTTGTCGTAGGTAAACGTGGTGGCGAGATTACGCGCATCAGTTTGGGTGGCTAACTCAGCAAACTGGTTGTAACTGAATAACCACTTACCCATATTGGGGTCATCAAACCATGCCTTGCGCCCCAAATCATCATACTGCGCAGTAATACGACTGCCGAGCACATCTTGAATGAGTACCGGTAAGCCTGCAGCATTATAGGCAAAATAGCTGTTGTGCCCTTTGGCATCTGTTGTACTCAGCAGTTGGCCCAAGCTGTTATAGCTGCGACTCATTTGGAGGTTAAAGTCCCCCGAAACACTGATGTCGGTTCGAATACCATCAACATAAGTGTATTGCGATTGATAGGAGACCATGCCATCGTCATGCAGTTTATGGCTGGGTCGCCCCAGCACGTCAAAGCCCTGATACTGCACGACTTCAGCCGTCCCATAGGATTGGGTTGGCCGGGTCTCGCTCACCAAATTGCCTCTAACGTCATATTGTTTTTCGGTAATAATATCCCCAGCAAATCCAGCCGTAACGGTCTTCACCTCTCGATTTAAGCTGTCAAAATAGACGATGGTTTCCGGTTGGCCGCTGCTGCGCTGCGTGACGCTGTAGGCATAATTGCCAGTTAACCATTCCATACTGCTATATACGGTTGGCGAAACGACTGTGACCCCTTTAGCGCTGCCGCTACTGGTGATTTTGCCGATAAAATTCACGGTATTGGTGGTGGTCACACCGTTGATATCTATCGAGGTGAGCACTGCACCGGTCAAGGGGTCGTATTGCGTTGTTGACGCCGCAACGCCCGGCCAC
Source organism: Shewanella sp. SP1S1-7 (assembly GCF_031932105.1). Classification (NCBI taxonomy): domain Bacteria; kingdom Pseudomonadati; phylum Pseudomonadota; class Gammaproteobacteria; order Alteromonadales; family Shewanellaceae; genus Shewanella; species Shewanella sp. SP1S1-7. The sequence goes on along the minus strand of NZ_JAUOEU010000055.1, from coordinate 4,393 downwards.
TGGGCGTTAAATGTTTGATACACAAAGTAACCATCATTACTCATGGAGACTTGGGTATAGCGGTCACCGACCGTGGTTTTTAATGCATGCCCATAGGGGTCATAAGCACTAAATTGCGTCGTACTTCCAGTGCCGGTTAAGGAGCCAATACCCTCCACCTTAGTCGATGTGAGTGCCATCACACCCTGCTCATTGGTGCCATAGGTATGAGTGACTCTTTGTCCCGCTGCGGTGTTAGCCGGATTAAGCACGACACTTTCATGGGTTGTTTTATAGGCTACGGTTTGATTGGTGCTGCTCACCGTTGGCATTAACCACCCAAGACTATTTGTGAAGGCTTGGGTCGTGGCTTGAGTATGCAGCACCGTATTGTCTTCACTGGTAACCGTGTTTGAGGTCACTTGGCAGTGGGCATTTTTAAGTGTGGTCTCTTTGACCGTTGAAACTCTGGCACTTGGGTTAACAGTCCATTTTGTGGTCGTGCTTTCTTGAGGGTAAAAACACGCACTTTGGCCTACCACATAACTCCCAGATAAAGGGGCATTTTTCTGAACCGAATATTCGCTGAGCGTGTTATTGCGGCTATCGGTGACCTTTTTGTACTTCACCATCCCAGACCAAGGGAAGGTTTGTTCAAATTGAGTCAGAGTAGTGAGGCTTTCACTGTTAAGTGCATCGGTGCGCGTTTCAATGATGTCGCTAAATCCTTGAAAACCGCGTCCTGCGACATGGAAACGGGCATTTTTATAGCTGTATTGGGTGGTATCGACCCCGCCAACCCCATTATCGCTCTTTAGGGCTGATACCACTCGCATGGTGTTGGTGAAGTAAACATAAGGGTAATTTAATGTCGATTCAGCAACACTATAACGTTGCTTCAACTGGGTGTAATCCAGTTGGAGTTTCTGTCCCATACCAGTATTAACACTGTTGATAACGGTATCTTGTGTCGTTGCATGGGCAAAAGCCAAAAATCCTACCGGGTAACTACTTGGCTTGCCACCTTGCTTACTGCCATAGAACCAAGTGCGCTTGACTGCATCCGACTCAAAACCGACCCCGGAGACAAAATCGACGCGGCCATCGCCCGTTAAATCAATCGGTGATAAGGTTGCTAATGCGCCATAAATCGGTAATTGCACATCGGTAAAGGTTTTACCATCAGGGTTGGTGAGCAGTACGTTCCAGTACCACACATCATATTCATAAAATTTTGGCGCAGAAGCCCCATCTACCGCCGCACACGCTTCATTAGTGCTCCAGGCCCAACATTCGTAAGTATATTTTTTACGAAATCTATCAGGATACAGAATGTCTTGGCGGCCATCGCCGTTATAATCGACAAATTGAATAAATTGCTCATGCACATAGCCTGCAGGCCCTCCATGGAGAGGGTCCTCGGCAATCTTGCCACCATCAACCGTCCAAGCGAGCTCTTTCATTCCCGTGTTATAAGGCGCTTCAAATAATCCGGCGCCTTTGTTAATAATGATGTAACGAGTAAAAAAGTTGTCGGTACTTTTGACTTTGTGCAGGGTTAAAATATCGCTTAGCCCGTCACCATTCAGGTCCACCCATCGACTGGGGGTGGCGCGATACAGCGTATTGACACTAATGGCAAAGGTTTGGTTTTTCTCGATAAATGAAACCGTGTTATTCGCACGGTTAAAGACAACCTTGTACCATTTTAGCGTTGAATTAAATTGGCTTGGCGCTAAATCTGGCACGCCATCACCATCCACATCGATAGGAATTAACGGCTCTGCAGCGCTGACACTGAAACTGCCGCGATAATCAAAACCATCACCCACAGCTTTACGCTGGTAAGCCTTATAGGTGATAGTGAAATTACCGACACCGGCTTGCTTGTTGGTGGCTAATAGAATGTCTTTGCGACCATCCCCATCAAAGTCCATGACATGGCTAGTGCAAAATACATCTCCAAGCATTTGAGATACTGAAGCATAGCAAGTGGCATTAATCCCCGTGGAATAGGTGCGCTTGATGGCGCCACTAGGAAGTAAACTGGTGATGATTAACTGCGAATTATTATCGGTGTAGACAAAGTCATCAGCGCCATCAAGGTCATAATCAATGGCACCATTGACCATATTGCCACTGTATTCATTGGCAGCCGGGACGCCATCACCATTGATATCTCCAGCCCAGTTTTCAGTACTCTTAAACGGCAAAGTTCGATAACTGACCTTGGTGCCTGTACGAGAAAGATAGATACCATCTAATGGGATGGATAAATCTGCCACCCCATCACCGTCATAATCATTATCTTTGCGCACAGCCAAACCGACGGTGTAATTGTCATTGATGGCGGCAAGCGCATGATTTGTTATCAAGTTATGCTGATAACTGCGTTCAAGCCAACCAAAATCGGTATTCAAGCATTGACTGGGGTCGGTACCATCACAGTAAGATAAACTGGCAAGTCTCGCCGCATCATTAAGTGCTGTGGGATTAAGTGGCGCATAATTCAATAGCCACTGCGCTTTCACATCGCCGTCTATCAGTACATCAATGCCACTGATGCGTTTATTGCTAATACTATAGCCGCCCCAATGGTAGCTGGTTTCTGCGGGTACAGCCGTATAGTTAACGTGCACGCTGCGTGACCCTTGAACACCTTTATAACCAGTGTAATAAATGTCTTGAAGGTATCGATTCCCGGCAGAAGAGGTATCGTAAAAATACGAGACCTCATTACCATGTGAGTCTTGTGTAAGTTGTTGCAACCAAGATGACGTGACACTGACGCCTACAGGGGTAATCCTGCTATTGGCGTTGCTTCCTAAAAGATGATATGTGCCATTAGCTTCATACACTTTAAAGTAAACTGAACTCGTGTTGAGCGCGCCACCGAGCTGCTCAATAATAACCGTGGAATTTCGCTCCATTTTATAGAACGTGCCTGATGCCCCGTAAGCGCCTTGCGCACTCGAATTAGGCGGAGCTGTCACGAATTAAGTGACAGCGATGGCTGCACGCCATTTCGCCCCGGCGCGACTGTTAGCGGCACTGTGTAAGAAAACGCGCCACCATCAACCGTCGCTTGTCCTTGAATTTCGCCGACTAATTCATCAAACGCAGGTGACGCTAACGAGTTGCTGGCATCCGGGATAGTCGCAATACTGGCTAGGATTGATGATTGAGAGGGCGTTCCACCCGCAGGTGCCGTACCAACAAGCGTACTTGCACTGTAGGCGCTGCATGCCGTACCAATACAGGCATTGATGCGGTAGTAATAACCAGGGAGTGTCTTATTAGGGAGTTGCAATAATCGTTTGCTAGACCAATCACCGCTGCAAATATCACCCCCAACAGCAAACGTAGCATAGGCAGCTGTATTATCCGCTTGACCTAATCCCGTATAGATTGATGCCCAAGACTGATTATTGATGGATTCTTGGATATTAACGGCAGTGACAGAGCAATCAATACTCCAGCGTAATTCGACACGTGACGAAAAGCGACTACCGGAAAGAGAAGGTATTGCTACAGGTAAAGGAATACTTGGCAATATAGGGTCAATTTCAACATCAGGTTTTGTCAGCGCCGCCTCACTCGGTGCTACGCCAACCAGTCCACATAGTAATATTAAAGCGGCAAAAGATGAGTTACGGCGCTGTGTCCATAGCGGCAACATGGCATTCCCTTTAGTTTTAGTTCCTATTTTTGTCAAATGACAATACGAAAATAAACACATCTTGGCAACATAGAGTAAACACTTTATTTTATTTTTGAAATCGGGGGGGTAATCATGTTCTCTCATCGAGAATGAGCGGATTATTTTTAAGACGCAATACCGCTACACCAAGGCAATAGGGATGGTTTAACCATCCCTATTGCCTTGGTACACTTACATTTCAATGGATTCAGATATTCGCAGTGCATCTTCAATCTCAACACCTAAGTAGCGGACGGTGTTATCTAACTTGACATGGCCAAGTAATATTTGAATCGCTCGAATATCTTTCGTTCGACGGTAAATCAGCGTGGCTTTGGTTCGGCGCAGTGAATGCGTGCCGTATAATTCACTATTTTGGCCTAACTGACGCGCCCAGTTTTTGACTATAGCGCGGTAATAACTGTAACTCATCGGTTGATGAGCACATCTTGGGCTCGGAAATAAGTAATCCTCTGCGGTGAGCCGCTGTTCAAGTAACCAAGAGGTCAAACAATGTTGGGTTGGTGGCGTAATTTCAAACTGCACTTCACGGTGGGTTTTACGCTGTGTTAATCGCACTCGCGAATTGATGATGCCTGCAGAGGTAATGTCTTGAACCTGCAAATGCAGTAAGTCACAAGCGCGCAATTTTGAATCAATCGCTAAATTAAGTAACGCTAACTCTGCAATATTATGCTCTAACTCTAACCGAGT
>NZ_JAUOEU010000054.1:0-7079 GCF_031932105.1 Shewanella sp. SP1S1-7 | reverse complement strand
AGCTAAGGAAAGTCATGAGTATCACACTGGAAGACGTTACAAGTTCAAATTATGAAGCAGTATGTGACTTAGATGTCACTGATGAGCAACAGGAATATGTTGCGAGCAATATGTGGTCTTTGGTTGAGTCACATTACTGCCAAGGGCATACCTGTAAGGCAATCTATCAAAACGATAAACCTGTTGGCTTTTTCATGTGGGTATCTGAAACACCTGAAAGAGTTTCTATCTGGCGCTTTATGGTGGATCAACGTTATCAAAAAGCGGGTATTGGTAGAACTGCGCTAAATTTGGCGCTCAATGAAATCAAAGCCAGTGACAAAGTCAAAGAAATAGAAATTTGCTATGACCCTCAAAACCCAGTAGCCAAAGATTTTTATTCAAGTTTTGGCTTTCAGGAAGTGGGTTTGGATGAAGATGGTGAAGATATGTTGGCAGTCATCAAGCTGTGAGCTCTAACAATCGCCTTAAACATCGCGGCCTCTGGACTCGCAACAAGTTACTCGCCGTTTAGGCGAGCGTTAAATGCCATGGACACATTAGAGAAACTCGCACAGAAAAATAAAGCTCATCAGAAGCAGCAGAGTAATGATCGCTTTTCTACTGTCGCCATGATCTTGGTTTTGGTTCCATTTTTATTTGGAATTGCCATCGATGTAGGGGCTATTAATTCATCTCTGAACTTTAACCTTTGGTTGTATGGCTTCGGTGCGCTTTGCTTTGGGTTACTTCTAGCGGCCATGGGAGATCTTATGCTTTTCTCGCGCTGGTTAAAAATTTCTGGTTTAATTATTAGCCAAGGTTGGTTCATTTACTTTTGGGCTTTTCAAATGCAATCTTGGCTAGCGTTTGTACCATTAGTGCCAGCATTTGTTTTGCTACAAATACAAATGCCCAAAATCAAAAAACAAGCTGAGCGCGAGAAAAATGGCATTTAACAAGTTAAATCATCGGAAAACCGCTCACTGGCTGCGCCAAAACGTTCGCGTTTTCCGCTGTTTAAAGCGTTAGGTGCTTATGAGTATCGCTTCTGCGCACGCTGCCGAATTTTATCGTGAAGTCGCCGAGTCAAATTTCGTATGGGGAATAAAAGACTCTGGTGGCTTCCCTGCACCACTAGATGCCAGTGGGAAGCGTGCAATGCCTTTTTGGTCATCGGAGTCGCGGGCGCAAACTATCATTCGCAGTATTCCTGCATACAGTAGCTTTGTACCCGTAGCAATTGAGTGGTCTTTTTTTGCGAGCGCTGGGTTCCAGGTTTAAAGAAAGATGGTTTACTTGCAGGCGTTAATTGGGCTGGAGCTAAAGCGTCTGGCTTTGATATTGAACTAAGTGATTTACAGCGTAATGTTGAAGCTCTGCGCCAGAGCACTTAACCAGTGGTTCAAATCGTTCGCTCCGCTCTCTGGGACTTGCTAAAGCAAGCCCCTTAACCAAACGTTAACTGCATGGATTAGCATGGTCAAGTTTCTGAAAGTAATTGCATATGTTCTTATTGGAGGAGTGGTCATAGTTGGTGCGTTGCTTTTGTGGTTTGACCGCTCAAAAGATATAGATTTTACCATTTACCATCCTGATGCTTGGGTTACATGCAACGGAAAAATCAACAAGGATTCAGTTGAATATGCTCAGCTTAATAAATGGTTACAACTGAATAACTCAAGTTGGCAAAACTATGTAGCAACTGCTGCTCCTGGTTATTTTTATAAATCAGACGATATTACGATTCATGTATATAAGCATGGCGTAGTCGTTAATTATTATGACGGTCAAAACTGGTCTCAAGTGCAAAAGTCCGTTGATACAAAGGAAATTCATGGTATTTGCAAAAGCAGTTAACAAGCCAAGTCAGCGGAAATTTTACTCGCTGAAAAACGCTCATAAAATCCCCTGATTGGGGTGTTAGTACGATAAATGACGAATCGAGAAATTATCACTCTCATGCACAAGCTATCACACGGCAGAATAGGACCTTGTGGTAATTGGGTGCGGGTTTTTAATGATAGTGAAGAACTGGACGATCGGAAGTTTAGTAAACTCCTAAAAGATACTATTCAATCCGACATCGTTCTGATATATCAAAGTTCTATCAATGTCACTGAAGCGAAAGCTTCTGAAGCTTTCGAAATAGTTGCCCAGTTTGTTAAGCACGGTGTAGTTAAAATAGCAGACGTAAGGTTTACGTCGCAGATTGAAATAGACCCGTTAGGCGTTGGTGCGGTATATCGTACTAACAAGTAAATTATGTTCGCCCAGCAAGCAGGGCTGGGACGCGAAAACAGCACGCGCCCCATATTTAAAGCGTTATGTTTCAGGACAGTCATGAGTGAATATTTGGAATTTGAGCGATTATCCGAAATAGATGATCTGCTGAAACTAAGAGTGAAAGGCGAAAGTAGCGGATTTGCCGGTATAGCCGATTGCTACGTTAATGAAGACCAATTTCAAGAGTTTTGCACTCAACTAATTGGCTTTCCCAAGAAACGAGAGGATAGCGTTCGGTTTTGCTCTGGTGAGAGTGATCAGTTGTCTCATTTCGATATTGTGTTCTCTTGCGCCGATAATTCTGGGCGCATACTGGCGGCTATACAAATTGTATCCAGAGATACCCGTTATCCCCGAGAAAAGGTATGTTTTGTAGCTTCATTCTCATTTAAGGTGGAACCAGCCGCATTTGATCGTTTTGTAGGTGGCTTATCTCGGATATCGGTAATTAATAATGTGGGTTCAAAAGCGGCCCTAGTAAATGGAACATAATAATACTCATCACTTGCGGCCTGCGGCCGCTGCGCCTCGTCGCCAGTGTGCTTTGCGTTAGGATCCTTTGCTATATGCCACTGATAAGAATCAATTTACTGTTACTGTTCAGCTTATTGGCAACAATAGTATTACTGGTTGCTGCTTTCTTTTCTTACGATTTAGCGCATGGAAATTTATGGCGTTTTTTATCATGGCCTGCTCATAAGGCTCGCCTCTGGAATGGCGGCATCGTGCTCCAATCAATAACTGACTTCATATTCACAAAGCACAGCCAAGGCAATGTACATATCGCAGAAGCCTTGATATTAATTTTTACGTGGTGGCCAGTAACATTTGCAGCCATGTACTTTACATTCCGAACCAAGCGTACAGGCCCCTAACTAGTGGTTCAAATCGCTCGCTTCGTTCACTGGGACGAGCCCCGCCCCTTAACCAAATGTTAGGTTTCGAAACATGATCGCACATCGACTGTTTTTGTTTTTATCCTGCACGGTCTATGTTGCGGGTTGTGCGGGTATCATGGGGAGTTCACACTAACTCATAATGGGGCAGAAGTGAGCTAAAGCAACCTGTCGGATCTAATTGCATCGTGATTTGAATATTGACAGGTTAAGTCACTAATCCAGTTCAATCGTGTGTTCAGTTCGACCTGTTCTTAGACCACTATTTTCACCTTCATACGTGTCACCCGATAACATTACGCTTCATGCCCTGTCGTCAGCTTTAACCAATCCCAATACACATAATGAGCCGTGGGCAGTAATGCACTAATGCCGGTGGCTGATGATGGCCGGTACCTAAGAGTGTTGTTCCGCTTGGTTCTATGATCCTGTCATGTTTACCTGCAGTGGTGTCCGCTAATCTCACGCTGGCTAATTGCTTGTTGGGATAAAGGGAATGGATAGGGCGGATAGATGCTGATACCTCGCATCAATGTTCATGTTTACGTTTTTGTCAGCGGTTTTACCTGCAGATGTACTAGTCGTTCAGGCATTTGCTAATGTCTGTGGGTGAAGCCGGCATAAATAAGACTGATATAGGCGTGTTGAGCGACGATGACGAGTGAGAATGCCACACGTTTTTCTTGCCTTAGTTGTTACTTATATGTTGTATAATGATGGAGCTATTACACCATTATGCTTCAATAATTCTTCGATGCGGCCTAGATAATCCCTAGATCCCCTCAAAAAGTTGGGAGCACTCAAACCCATGCAGCAGTAGGGCTACAGGCGAGTCATTGCATCAACCCTACAGGAGGATGCAACGGCTCGCTTTTGTTGGCCTTATGTTAATTTTATCAGGTTAAAAAGATCAGGGGAATTGCGAGGTTTTGAGTAGTCTTGCGTGAGCTCCAAGCGCTCAATCTCCACTCGACATCACACTTCTGGGACAAAAGCGTGATAGCTCCTTTGCTCTAACTTGTCAGTTTCGGATTAAAATTTCTATGGATTAACGTCCAAATCAGGTGCGACGAAGGCGGACAAGCATTTGGTATGAATAAGGCCTGTAAAATGGCGGCGTAAGGGTATCAATTTAAAGCATGAATAAAAATAGATAACGTCCATCAAAGCACAATAGCGGTAATGGTATTAATGAGTTAAACGGTTTGTCTTACCCAGAACCTGACTAGGACAGTGGCCTTAGAGGTCATATGCGTGCCAAGGAGGGTAAGACGTCAATTTGGATCTCATTAGGGCGCAACAGACGCCGGATATATGTCGCAAGACCGCGAACCATTAACGACCGATACCCTGTTGTGAAAGGTGAATTATCGATTAGCACAAATTAGTTTAAATAAAGTAGGGCATTGGCCTTGCTAACCCCGAGGTGACCATATATGTCCTAATATTGCATTAACTATTACTTAGCAGAAGGACTAGCTAAGTTTCTTATCCATGATCTTAAATCCTTCCATAAAACTATATCTCTTGGCAGTACCAATTCGTCCATTATCTTCATATCTACAGCAGCTTCCGTTAATGGAACTAAATTTCCATTTTGCCTCACTTCTGAAATCTCAATAGTCTCATGAGGTAAATCATTAGGCGGGAGAAGCCAGTAACTTAACCTAACTTTTGGTTCTGACCCGCCGCTGAAGTAGGATGTGGAGAGCCAGTTACTTTTAAGTGTCGGAAGTCGTGACAAGCAATCCTCGAATCTAGCTTTTTCGACCCCTTCACGTTTATAAATAACATCGTTTGCAAAACCACCACCGTGTTCTTCAATAAAAAGAAGGTATCGTCGGCCCGGTATAAGTTCTTCTTTAGAGCCCAGCGTCAACTGTTCGAAATTGGGTTTAGAAAAACTTTCATTTACTCGAACTGTACTCTTGTATCCGCAATTCGATTTGTCGCCGAAGCTTACTTTCCATTCTGATGTATGAGTCCACTCAATCACTTCAGATGAAATTACAGTCACGTCAACGATATTCTCAGCAGACAACACTATCTTTTCTAGATCTTGGCGAATAAAGCGTGCTTCAGTGTATCCTGAATACAGCAAACAAAGAGAAAGTCCGTAAGTAATGATCTGATTTTTCATCAAAGCTAACCTTTGTGGCATTACAAAATTCGGTAGACAGGTGTTAATTGCACTTTAAACTAATTCACTATTTGTATCGAAAAGTGATACATCGAAGTCTCAGAGTGAATTGAGGCGAACCTTTCCTGAACACTACTTTGTCTCATTACTAAAATTTAATCAATCTGCCAGCATTAGGTAGTAAATCTAGTCCGTTACAAAGTTGAAATGGGGCATCCACATTTTAGCGTTTACGAGGTTTAAAGCTTTTAAAAATAACTTTTGCATTATGGAAAGAATTTCTTAATGCTAGGAACAGCTGAACGGAACAAATTCCATATATAAATGCTACACCCAGTGTGTAGGCTAAACCATCACTTATCCCATAACTGATTAGCAAAAGCGGAACGGTCGTTGAAACCGTGACAAGCGAATATAGGTTAGGATAATCTCTAACTGTATAGACAGTTATGTAGCCCGCAGCTATACAAGCCACAATCGAAATTAAAAGGCCATTTAGAGAATCGTCCACATCCAATAGTGAAATGAACGCTCCTAGAAGTAATCCTAGGATACTGCAGATAACTAATGGTTTCCCCATGAAATCCTCGTTTAGGTAGAACGAATGGCAATCAATACTAACTTTCACTCATTACTAAAGTTTGGTCAACAAACCTGTAGCTGGAAGAGCTAGTTAAAAGAGGCGAAACAAGCTTTGGGGCAGAAGTGAAAAGCTACCTGTCGGATCTAATTGCATCGTGCGTTCTGTTTGACCTGTTCTTAGACCACTTTCTTCACCTGCAGACGTATCACCCGAGCACCTTACGCGTCATGCCTAGTCGTCAGCTTTATCCAATCCCAATACAAATCATGAGCTGTGGGCAGTAATGCAGTAATGCAGTAATGCAGTAATGCACTAATGCGGTGGTCGAGCATGGCTGGTATCTAAGAGTGTTGTTCCACTTGGTCCTATGATCCTGCCGTGTTGATCTGCATGTGTGTCGCTAATCTCACGCTGGCTAATCGCTTGTTCGAGTAAGGGATGGATAGGGCTGATACCTAGCATAAATGTGCATATTTACGTTTTTGTCAGCAGCTTTACCTGCAGGTGCGTTAGTCGTTCAGGCATTTGCTAATGTCCGCGGATGAAGCCGGCATTGATAGGGCAGATATAGACGTGCTGTGTGACGACGGCGAGGGAGGATAGCACACGTTTTCTTAGGCTTGGTTGTTGCATATATGTTGTGCTTAGATAGAGAAATTACAGCATTAGAGTTCAACAGCACTTCGATGCGGTCTAGATAATCCCTAGATAGCCTCAAAAAGTTGGGAGCACGCAAACCCATACAGCAGTAAGGCTACAGGCGAGTCGTTGCATCAACCCTAGAGGAGGATGCAATGACTCGCTTTTGTTGCTTTTGTGTTAACGCTTCAAGGGCGTAAAGGGTAGGGCAAAAGGTGAGTTTTTTGGTAGTTCTGGGTGAATTGATGGCGCCTAAATGGATCCTTCTATTCGGCTCACTGTTTCGGTCGCGGCCTCATCCTACTAAGGTGTTATCCGCTCCCCGTTTTTAGTCATCGAAAGCAGGCGAACTGGGATGATCTGCACACTGTTTTTGGGTGATTGAACGCGTTTTTAGGCTCATGCTGCCTTAGTTTGAATTGTTATTGATATGTTTTAATTCAATGGGTGTTGTTCAGTGTGTTGCACCAATATGGTTCAACCGTTTTTCGATGCGGCCTAGATAATCCCTAGATAGCCTCAAAAAGTTGGGAGCACTCTAGCCCATGCAGCAGTA
>NZ_JAUOEU010000053.1:0-7579 GCF_031932105.1 Shewanella sp. SP1S1-7 | reverse complement strand
TGGAGGATGCAATAGCGCGTATTTGTTGATTTAGTGTTAATTGTTGGCGATGGGGTGAAGAGGGTAAAAGCCAAGGTTTTAGACGGTTTTAGGTGAATAGCGCTGTCTAGGCCTAGGCTCATTTTAACCGAGTGCCACTTTACCTATATTAGTCATCCTGCATGGATAGAAAGGGAGCGATGATCATGTGCAATTATGAGGAATTTAGACTTTCTGATGGGCGGATTTTGTGTCTCGTCGATGCTCACGGTTTGATTGAAGCCGAACGCGACATCTTATGGTGATGAGAATCACTCTCAACTCGATGTAGATGCGAACCATTATCATCACGGGTCCTTCTGGCGCGGTTGATTGCGGGGGCAGCGACACGCAGTGCTTCACTACATATGAGGATTTTAGAGGGCTTGGTTGTTGTTTTATTAGCGGGTTTTTAGGGGGCGTTCATAATTTTGAACGCTATCTATAGTGTTGATTATAATTGATTATTTTCCTTGTTTTCTCAGAACCTCAAAAAATTGGTGTGCTCGGATATACCAACTTCAATAGATCGATTTGTGATCCTTCGATCTTTGTTGAATGGACCGATATTTTGCCTCTATTCGTAAGTGAGTAGCTATATAAAGCGAAGAACAATGATGGGGAGAAACCTACTTTTGTCTGAATACATCAGAGCGTCGCCGCCTAAGCATATCGATTCGTTCCAGCTTTATCCCAGAATCACTTAACTGATAACTAAATAATTCCAAATTTGCTAACCGGTTAGTGTTGTATGTCATGACTGAATGCTTGCCAGAGTAAAAAGCTCGCGCTAAACAAGTTGGTTAAGGAAGACTGTTCGTGGTCATGCCTGCAATGCCAGTTGGACAATCTGCAGTATTTTGGTCTGAAAGACCGCAGGGATTAGTGATGATTAACTACCTGGTTCAGCCAGTGCATGCAGCAAATTTTTTTGGACGATGGCTACAATGGCCTAAATCGATACCTAATTTGCATTATGTTTGCGGTGCTATTCAAAATTTCAGACGTCATTATCAGTGATTTTTTTACACAAAATGGAAAAGTCATCCTTAGGATTGAGTAGAAAATCTTTACCTACAATTGAAGTCATCTCAGCTTCGGAGATAAGAGGATTGTCAATTTTAAATATTAACCTTTGATTCATTTTGCTTTTTATCAAAAAATCACAATGACGTTTGTAAAATAATTTTTCAAACTCACCATTGTTGATTATTCTTCGAAGACCGACTTCTATTCTCTGGGCTAAGTGAGGCTTATTAGGTGAAACATAAAAATAGGTCGCAAGAGGGATATGCAGCAAAATGTTTTCATCAATCACTAGATTTGGATACTGTAGATTGAACTGCTTAAGTTCTTGATAAGCTTCATTCACTCCACGGCCAAATGTAACAAATCTTCCCTTTGATAGCATGTTAAATAAACTATCATATTGAACGCTTTCAATGACCTCAAATCCAGCCTGTTGCATGGCAACTTTAGTTGACCATTGACTACCTGAGCCTGTTTTAAGAGAAGTTAACTGCATAATAGAGGTGATTTGAGCCAACGATTTCACATTTTCCTTCTGAATAATGAAAACTCTAAATCCTTGAACTCCCTTACGTATGGGGATTTTTATTGGTATAAGCTTTGTATTCCACTCTAAGCTTGAGGCTTCAGCTATGACATTAATATTTTGACCATCTTGCAATTCTCTTAATATGCGATTTCTGCTCATAATGACATCGGAAACCTCCAATGATGCTTGGCCAAAATCGGCTTTGGTTGCATCAATAACAAGTTGTAAAAGGTCATACGTATATTTGTATCGATCATCATGATTAGATTCTGAACGATTGATTATGAACTGATCGTTAGCATAAGTGATGGGGATACTTGTTAAGCCCATCAAGAGAATAACACTCAAAAAAATTCTAAATATTTGTAAGTTATACATAAGAAACTCATGTCCATGTTCAGAAACCTATTTACTACATCCTCAAATAGACTATAGCTTAATTGGTCTGAACGGCGAAAAAACTAATGACTTGTATAAATTATACTCATTAAATATTTACGATATGTGAGCACTCCACCAACTAGGATAAGCAAATATTCTAGCTGCTATTTTGAGGCAACTGGGGGTATGGATTTAAAGAGACCGATCTAGCTGAGCTGCTATTTGTTAACTCGTAAATTTATAGATTTTTGAAATGGCATGTAGTTGACAAATCAAAAGGCAAAAGAGTAACACTTGCCGGATGACTCGACACTAAACTTGCTGAGTTCCAAATGCAGGACAGTGGAGTGGGGTATCGTATGACATTACAGACTCATGATCCATCACGTTGATTTTCGTGTAGTTATATTGTGCCGCCTCTGCAGAAGTTATGTCAGATTTGATAACAAAAGCTAAGGGCCACTAGTATGATATTGAGCGGGTAATATACGCTGCACTATATTTCTATGTATTGGAACTCTGGGTAGAATGCGGTCTGTTTATTCTCAGGTTTATATTGTCAATTACCCATTGTGCTCGGTTTGTGTTCTTGGTTAATAAAACATCGAAATAGCTGCATCTGAAATGACACATATCGACTGCAAATGAGAATCAAAAATGTTGGGAGAAAACAGATTTAACATGAAAGAATATTGAGGCTATACGTAATCTTGTTGTTTCAGAACAGTTAATTTGGAAGTTTATTAAACTAATTGTGTACATATGAGTGTACAGAACTGGAATGTGTACATTGTTTTTTGTATTATTAATCAATGGTTAAGTGGTTTTAGTTTCGTAGTCGTGCCAAAATATGCTTGGCTGGGAATGGTTAGACATAATTAAATTCAAATGACAGTTTGTCGAATAATAACATCTTAACACCGAAACTCCCCGAATGAACATTTACACCATTAAGGTAATTAAGTCATTATCTTGAGAATATAAAGACTTCATTGGTGATCTTCATTCAGATTCAAAGGTACAATCACGGCTGAACAGGGGAATTATGTCTTATGTATCATCAATTTCTAAATGGGCCTATGGTGCTTGATGCTGAAAAGGCGTCGATACTCACGTTGCGGTTACCCGACGATATCAGTGATTTTATTGTGTTACAGGCGATCAGTGCGCCTTTGCTAGAGGTTATCGTTATTGCTGAAGCTGGAACCCCACAAAATATTGCGATTCGTTTTCAACCGTTTATGGGTCTTAAAGTTGAATCGTTACCGCAAAGTGCACAGGCCTTTAATACACCGATCACTCGAAGTCTTGGGCAAGGTTTTCGGCTCTATACGCGAATGGGCACTGCTGCAAAATTTTGCGCGGCAGAATTGAGACGGGGCGTATCTTTTACCTTAGACATGACTAATGGTTTAGATGAAGGTAATTCAGTCATAGATAATTGCTTAACGTTTGCTTTACAAGCGGATTCAAAGTTTGAGTTAGTGCCTTTAGAAGCCGATTTACGCGTTTTGCATGAACCTAAAGCGCTAATGGTCGCTAAAGCTCTGTTAGCAAGGCAATACGATTATGCCGCATCATCTGAATCCCTCGCCATTTACATGACCGAAATTGAGCAAGTTAGGTTAGAATTACAAGCTTTTTTACGTGGGGAGCTTGGTCAATGTCAGGCTAGTCTTGCCGACGAGGTATTAAGGCTTGATCCCTTGTTACTTCAGAAACAACAGTGGTTATTTAGAACCTATACCCATATGTTTGAGCGTCCCAATTATAGTCGCGCCGCTAATGATGCTGATAACACAGACAAGTTATTAAGAAAATTAGAGTGTTATGAGTTACTTGCGCCACCAGAACTGATCCAGATGGTTGACCGATTAATGGAAGACGAAACGTAAACCTTTCTTGCCCAAATTTAGTTAAAGATAAGAGTCCACTATGCACTATTTATGTCCTCTGTGTTCCGCGCCGCTGACGTTAACGGACCGCACTTGGGGTTGTCCACAGCAACATAAGTTTGACATGGCTAAAGAGGGTTATGTCAACTTATTGCCCGTACAGAAGAAAAACTCAAAAGATCCAGGTGATAACAAGCAGATGATGTTTGCTCGGCGTGAATTTTTAAACGAAGGGTATTATCAAGGCTTGAGTGATAAAGTGAATGAACTCGCGATCGAGTTTGGTGCTGATGCAAAACAGATCCTTGATATAGGCTGTGGGGAAGGGTACTACAGCCAGCGTTTATTCAATGTGTTGAGTCAGCACCATGATTGTGATTTACAAGGCATAGATATTTCTAAGTCAGCAATTAAATATGCGGCTAAACGCTACTCCAATTTAGCATTTTGTGTGGCAAGTGCCTATGAGATGCCCATCGCCTCTCAAAGTGTCGATCTTGCCATTCGCATTTATGCACCTTCCAAAGTTGAAGAGTTACAACGCATTATGGCCGATGGTGGTATCTTGATAACAGTCTCTCCCGGACCTTCGCATCACTTCGCTTTGAAGCAACAAATTTATGCAGAACCTAGATTGCATCCTGTATCTGCTGCGTATATTGCTGGTTTTGAGTGCCTGCATCAGGAACGCTTAATTTCTCAGCTTGAACTGACAAAAAGTGATCACATTGCTCATTTTTTAGAAATGACGCCTTACGCTTGGAAGTTTACCGATGCGCAAAAGCGAGCATTTGCTCTGCAAGGACTAAGCTGTGAATTGGATTTCCAAATTGAAGTGCATCGCATTTCAAGATAAGTGAATAGATTAAGCTATTGAAATAAATTATTTAAAATGTTTAACTGTAAATGCTAAGCAGCATGAACTGAATGTTCTGCTAGCCGGTTGCAAAACCGCAAAGTAGATTTAGGCAAAATAAATAATCCAAAGTGTCGCAGTGTGTTGACTTATCTTTAGAATGGTTTATAGTCTTATCAGCTTGAAGGTTGGGCTTATATTTATGTGTTCAATACGACCAGTTCGTCCTGTAAACATAAGTAATACCGGCATTTTCCAGCTCCACCGCCGTTAAGGCTTTAATTTTTTATTTACAGGATTTATATCATGTCTCAAGTTACTGGTGTTGTTAAGTGGTTCAACTCTGACAAAGGTTTCGGATTCATTGAGCAAGAATCTGGTCCAGACGTATTCGTACATTTCCGTGCGATCAACTCTGACGGTTTCAAAACTCTTGATGAAGGTCAAAAAGTGTCTTTCACTGTGACTCAAGGTCAAAAAGGTCCACAAGCTGAAAACGTAACTATCATTGGTTAATTTTCAGTGCTGTTAGCCTAGAGCTGATAGCAATGGATTAAAGGGCTATGGTTTATTCCATGGCTCTTTTTGTTTGTGTGAAATTTAACATTCTTTTGAAGGTTAGTTGGTCCTCTAGATTGTGTAGTCTTCTCCGTTAAAAGTTATATAAATAGCCGCTAGATTAATGAGCTTAGGTTGCTCAATTGGCTTCTTAGCTATCGTAATAGTTGTTAGCACCTACTTTCAGATTTTCTCTTTATCTCTAAGACACATCATTTCTAGAGAGTTAAACTTCAATAAAGCTCTTTCGATTCATCCTCCATGTTTGCATCAGTTGTATTAAACACTATTACACCTCTCGATACTGTATTCTCGATACTGTATTTAGTGTAAGCGTAACCTCAATTCTAGGCCGATAACGCATTTATCCCATCATATTCTCGTTGCATGGATTAGCAGGGGCATTATGACTGCTTTGGAGTCTGTTGGTGTAGGTCTGCATAGGTGAATGCAAAACTATAAATCTCGTCATGACTAAGTTTAGACGTGTTAGAACTGAGGGGATGAGGAGTTACTTATTGATATAAATCAGCTTTACCGTTAAATGATTAATGGTAATAAAAAAGCCTGAACATTGCGATTCAGGCTTTGGTATTTCATATTTAAGCTAGCACTTATTGTTGAAACTTAGATTATGAATCCAGCTTATCATCTGCCACTTTATAGTGAGGATCATCGAGTTGATTCACTTCGACAAGATTTCCCGCTTTATGCAGCAGTGCTTTACAATCAGCGCTTAAGTGGATCAAGTGCAACTTCTTACCCGCATTAACATAACGTTCAGCGAGCGTGTCTATTGCTTCCAATGCGGAATGATCGGCAACCCGAGAGTTCTTAAAGTCGATAACCACATCTTGAGGATCTTTTGCTGGGTCAAATAATTCGAGGAAGTTCGCAATTGAGCCGAAAAATAATGGGCCATTGAGTTTATAGACTTTCCAGCCTTGCTCATTCTGCTCTTCAGTCACATTAATATGCTTGGCATGTTCCCAGGCAAAGACTAAGGCTGAAACGATCACGCCGACAAATACCGCAAATGCCAAATCGGTAAATACGGTTACCGTCGTCACTAGCACGATAACGAAGGCATCATGCTTCGGGACCTTGCCCATAAACTTAAAGCTTGCCCATTCAAAAGTGCCGAGCACAACGATAAACATTACCCCAACTAGCGCCGCAAGGGGGATTATCTCAATAAATGAAGCGCCAAATAAGATAAAGGCAAGCAGTGCGACTGCTGCTGTAATTCCTGATAATCGGCCGCGTCCACCTGAGTTAATGTTAATCATCGATTGCCCGATCATGGCACAACCACCCATAGCACCGAAGAAGCCGCTGGTGATGTTTCCAAGGCCTTGGCCGACGCATTCTTTGTTGCTGCGGCCACGGGTATTAGTCATCTCATCTATCACAGTTAATGTCAGCAGTGATTCGATAAGGCCAACAGCCGCTAAGATGCAGGAGTAGGGCAGGATGATATATAAGGTCTCAAGATTAAAAGGCACAGAGGGAATAGCAAAGCTAGGTAATGAACCCGCTATGGTCGCATTGTCGTTACCACTCATGGTTTTGAGGAAGTCGAGGACATTACGAGTATCAAGATCGAGTCCGACGACAATTGCCGTTACAGTGAGGATTGCTACTAGTGATGAAGGCACTGCTGTGGTGATCTTAGGCAAAAAATAAATGATAGCCATCGTCAGTGCTACTAAGCCTAACATCAGCATTAATGGTTCTTGTGGCAACCAGACTAAGTTTCCGCTGGCATCCTTGAACTTAAACTGACCTAGCTGGGCGAGGAAAATCACAATCGCCAGACCATTCACAAAGCCAATCATGACGGGATAGGGCACAATCCGAATAAATTTACCGAGTTTACATACCCCGGCTGAGATCTGGATGAGTCCCGCTAAGACTACGGCAGCAAATAAATATTGGACACCGTGCTCAACGACCAAAGACACCATGACGACGGCCATCGCGCCTGTCGCGCCCGAAATCATCCCTGGACGGCCACCAATCAGTGCCGTGATAAGTCCCATGATAAAGGCGGCATAAAGTCCAACCATAGGCTCTACATGGGCGACAAAGGCAAATGCGACCGCTTCTGGGATAAGCGCAAGTGCAACTGTTAGCCCTGAAAGCACATCGGCTTTATGACTAGACGTTTTGTGGCGAATGAGATCAAACATTGAACCTCTGTTATTAAGTTGTTGTGTGGATAAAAATAAGGCGCGAATACTAACAAAAAAATGGATTGAGCTAAACCTTAAATATAGTGTGAGTTTTACGATAGAAATAAAAAAGCCATGC
>NZ_JAUOEU010000052.1:0-11864 GCF_031932105.1 Shewanella sp. SP1S1-7 | reverse complement strand
TATGAAGTGTTGCCACATAACAAAACAATCAAGGCGGAAAAAACTAGCTGGCTGCGCCAAATCGCTAGATTTTTCCGCTTATCGTAAGCGTTAAATGCCATGAAAATTACTCAGCTTTATATTACTAGCCATCTCGAAAATACCTCTCCGCAGTTCAGAGGAAGGTATCAAAATCTGGCAGCATACCTCACCGAATTTGTAAGTCACAAAATAAATAAATTAAAACTCGACCTTGGCCCTTTCAACAGAATCATATTTGAAGAAGGCGGGACGATTGACTTAAAGCCCCGAGGGGAAAAAGCATTTGGCATATCCTTAGCGGAAACATTTCCAGGTTTTGAAAACTTTGAGTCTGCAGAAGAAATCCATAACTATTATTCTGATAAATATCTGGAGGGGCTAAGAAAGCTCGACAATCATTTTGGCTGTAACACCGCTAGACTCATGGAAAATGAATTTAAAACTAGCTTTCCCGAAGGCCCGTACTATGAAAGGGTTCTTGCTTCTCGAGGTAAGTATAAAGTATTGGGCCGCTGGTTTTCGGATGAGTATCGAGTGATTCTTTGCTCAAAAGGGGAAAAAGACATTGTGATTTACCATTGTCCCCCTGACCCGTTTGTCATCAATTACGATGTTAAGAAAATATCTCTCACAGACCTTGATGTAACCGTCATAAACAAGGTAAGAGAAATAACCATTTTCACGAATTTGCGTAGTGGCATCTAACAATGCGCTCAAAGCGCTCACTTCGTTCGCTGGGACGGGCTAAAGCCCGCCCCTTAGCTTAATCGTTATATTTCAATCGAGGTGTGTCGGTGAAGTCGAAGATTTGGATTCTAGTAATTTCATTGTTTTTTGTTAGCCCCTTGATGGCTAAGAGTGAGATGAACCCAAGAGTTTCAGCTATAAAAAGCAACTTAATCTATGAGGGAACCTTTGTAGAGGCCGAAGTGATTGGACTGATCGTAAAGAGTGGTAATGATGCTTTTACGATTATGCTTGATAGCGATAATCAAATTTGGTTTGACGATTCATTTGTAATGTCCAATGAAGAAAAAAAGCATGTGGCCCCTTATTTAGTAAGGATATTCGAAGAGGCAACTGATCCGCAGCAAAAAGCTGCAATAGCAACAATATTAAAGGCTATGCTATGAAATATAACAAGTTGCTAAAGTTCGTTCGTACACTCACAGGGACAATTAACAGTTGGCTTGGCGCTTCGCGCAAGTATAGCCAACTGTTAATGGCCCCTTAGCAAAGCGTTATATGCCATGATGATTGAGTTACTTTTCGCTTCAACACTACTTACATTCGTTGAAACTGATGAATATACGGTTGAGTCTTGCTCTGGTGAAAAATTTGAGCTGCTTAGTGTGAATATTCCGAGGTGGCCTATGCATACTGAAAAGCTGAGCGGATTAGGTTTTGTCGATATTCGATTCATGGTAGACGATAGCGGTAAGGTAACTGAAACAGTTATCACTGATTCGGTGCCTTTTAGGTTATTTGATAGGGAATCTATAAGGGCGGTCAGAACTTGGCAATTTAATCAGTCAAGTTACACAGAGCGCTGTTTCGATATACGGTTTAAGTTTGATTTTGACAAGTTCAATAAGCCAAAGTAAGTGGCATATAACAAACAAATATTATCGCCAGCAAAAAACGCTGGCTGCGACGTCAACCCGCTGCGCGGCTTTCCGCGCTAAATTTGGGCGTTAAGCATCCACAAGGAAGAAGCATTGAAGTTAGCCATAGCCTTTATAACTATTTTTCTTTGTAGCTCTTTGTGGGCCAGCGAACTCACAACAGTAGAAGGCATTCAAAGCAGCATCGAGGATAATCTTTCCGTTGGTGCCAGCAAAGAAGATATTGAAGCGTATCTAACATCTGCTAACTTGTCGCATAGCTATGATCAGTATTCGTTTCGCTATCAGGCTATCGTAAGAGAAAATGAAGCACAGTGTAAATTTGAAGGGGTTTTTCTTTGGTTGTTTTATGACTGTGCCATTCAGATATTTATTAATCTAAATGAAAATGGCACCTATAAAAGTCATGAAGTTTCACATAGTTATACGGGGTTGTAGTCCAATGCTTAACAAGTTTGTCAACGAACGCCCTTCGGGCTGGACAGCTTTAAGCGCTGCTTCGCAGCAAAGCTGCCCGTTACAAAGGAGTTAGGTAACTATGGATAGTACTGCTTTGGAATTCAGAAATTCGTGCCTAGACATTTTGAGCTTTTTATCGTCTCCGCCAAGACAGAGAGAATTTTCATCGAAAGTTGAGTATATCGACTATAAAAGTGAATTTGTTTGTTGGTGGTTTGATGATTTAGTTATGGACTCCTTACCTCAAGGGCCTGGTTTAATATCAGAAAGTTTCACCGCTGATGAAAAGTTAATCCTCTGGGAGTTTACAAAGCTTTTTGAGCAAAATATTGATAATGAAAATCAATCTATTGATGAGCTATTAAAAGATCCTAAATGGAAAGTTGTTATGGTAGCTGCTCAAGAAGCACTAGCAAAAATTGGGTAAAAGCACCTAACAAGGCCATTAAAGCGCGGACACAAAACAGCTGGCTTGTGCTCCTTCGTCGCCAAGTATAGCCAGCTATTTTGTGCCGTTTATGGCGGCGTTATGCGTAATTCAAGGATTAGAAATGAAATCTAGTTTTGTCTTAATATCATTAATGTTTCTTTCAGGGTGTGCATCTGTCCCTAAGTCAGTAGATGAACTTAGAACCGCTGGTAAAGCTAAAAGCAGTTTTTGTTCAAATAAGTCATTTAATGAAACTGTTGAGTTAATGGAGAGACAATTAAAAAAATGCTTCGCGCATGGTAAGCAAGATATTTATGGTGGCACAAGCGATACGTTTATCGAAAAAAGTGGAGCTGATAGTAATTCAGTTACATTAGCTTCAGTTGCCCATGTAAATTGGAATAGATTTTACCAAATTATAGTTGATGTTAGTCCTCAGAATAAATGTCCAGTTTTTGTTGAAGCTTATGGTATGTCCAGTAACTGGTCTAAAACAACTGGTTTGGTTCAGGATTGGGTAAGTGGTAACAACCTTGATAAGTGTGATTAAGTTACGCATACAAGCGCCTCAAACATCGCGGCCTGCGGCCGCTGGACTCGCAACAAGTTGCTCGCCGTTTAGGCGAGCGTTATATTTTTTTGCAAGGGAGTGTTTATTTCAATGGTAAAAAAGTTACTGTTTAGCTCGATATTTTTTGTTAGCTGTGTTGATGCACAAGAACATGATTTTTCAGCAATGTTATCTTGCCATGCATCATTGGATAAGCCGGGACTTGCAGTAAGTATCGAACAAGCTGGAAAGCATGTTTTCAAAGGCGTGCTTGGTGTTGCAGACATAAGCACTCGCGAACCACTAAAAGTTGATGACACTTTTCAAATCGGATCAATTACAAAGCAGTTTACTGCTGCAGCCATCCTTCAACTTGCTGAAAATAAAAAGTTATCCTTAAAAAGTACCTTGGGTGATTTTATTAAAGATATTCCCGTCGAGTACACAAGGCTGACGATTGAAAGTGTGCTAAGCCATACTTCTGGGCTGCCAAATTACAACTTGGATGCAGGGATCAGGCAGCGGTGGGACAAATACGCCACCATTGATGAAGTGATCAATCAGGTGAGTAAAATGCCTGTGCTTAGAAAGCCTGGTGTTGATTATGCGTATTCAAATACCGGATATATTTTGTTGGGAAAGGTGATTGAAGTCGCTTCTGGTCTGACATATAGCGAGTATTTACAGCGAAATATCTTTTCTCCTTTAGGTATGCAGAATTCGTTTGTTGTGACTAATGGGGAAAGCTCAAAGCAAATCGTTAAAGGTTATACCACAAATAGAGACGCGCCTAATCTGTATTTGGCTCCCGAAACCGTTGACCGCAGTTGGATTTATGCGGCAGGTGCAATTGCATCTACTCTTGATGACATGAGCCTGTGGCATAGTGGTTTAAGTTCTGGGAAGGTAATTTCGGCTGAAAATTATCAGTTGATGGTAAGTAGAGCGAAATTAAACAACGGTGAATCAGTAAATTATGGTTTTGGTACCGATGTATATCCTATAAGTGGCCTACCGTCGTACAGTCATCAAGGGCAGGTGCCAGGTTTTATGGCATGGTCAATCTATTTTCCTTCACATGATTTACTTGGCACAGTATTCGGCAACAATGACTCTGTTCACCCTGGCCCAGCTTTGTTAAATATGATTGCAAGGCAACTTAACCTTTCACCAACGCCAATTGTTGATAAAAACATCACAGAGCAAGCTAAGATTCTGATTGGTCAATACAAAGGTGCAGACGATACGGTTATGACGGTTACATTCGATGATGGGCAACTCAGTGCAACAACCGGCAATGGCGTTATCCGAAAATTAGTGCTTCGGGAAAATAACGCATTTTCGTATGAATGCACCGAAGATTATTATCAACTTCGAGAGCAGGATGATAAGCGTTTACTTGTTCCTGTCAGTATTTACATGGGTGAGCTAGCGCCTTTAGTCCGATCGGAAATATAACAATCGCCATCAAAAACGACTCGCAACAAGTTGCTCGCTTGTTGCGGGTTTTATGTGCAAATGGAGCGCAGATGAAGAAGTTACTAATGACAATTCTTGGGGTATTAGGGATGAGTGGAGCAAATGCAGATACAGGACTGGATTTCTCTCATGTAAATTCTCGCGAAAAGACGATGGCACTTGTTCAGGAAGGCAAGCTTTTCAAAATACTTTTATTCCCATCTGAATTTGGAGGTGAAGATATTCCTCAAAACTCTGTTTACGTGCCTGCTGGAATCCCAGAAATAAAGGACCAAATCACGGAAACACTTATTCGTTTTGTAGAACAAGGCTTAATCGACAACATGCAGGTTAATCCAGAGTACAAGGGCAATAGCTTTGTGCCCTCAAAAATTAAAATGAGCACTTCGCATTCAGGTAAATCTGGTGAATTTAATCCAACAATTGAAATTTGGTAAGCACATAACAAGTGCAGGTTGTCGGACAGGTACTACAAGCGTTAGGGTACTCGTATGAAAGCACGCAGATACTTAACAATTTTGATTAGCTTGTTTTTACTAGGCTGTTCAAATAAACAAATAAATTTTGATACTGGAACTGGCTTTGCGTGCTTTGATGAACCCCAATGGCTAAACGATAAAAAGCAGCACTATCTATGCGTTTTCGAGTTAAATACAGTTAGCCCGCATTCTTCAAATAGTGACCGCATGGATTTAGCAAACAAATTTGTAAAGAAGATAGGTAAAGAATGTACTGTGTCAGAAGCTCAAGAAATGGTAGAACCAAAAGCTGAGGCTGACCACGGTATGTATTTAATGGTGCATCATATTCGTTGCAATTAGACCGTGCTCTAACAATCGCCATCAAAACGCCGCTTCGCGGCTCGACTCGCAACACGTTGCTCGACTCGCAACACGTTGCTCGCGTTTGCGGCGGGCGTTAGTAGCCTAAAAGGATTTGAGCTTTGAAGCAGATTGGAAAAAACTCTGGAACTTAGGGGCCGCAATATTTTGGGTTGGGGTTGTAATTACAACAATTCTATATTCCTTCATGTACTTGATGAGTACAGCATGTTCTACAGATGAATACGAAGAACTTTATTCCCCTAATGGGGAGTTGCGAGCGGTAGTTATAATGACTGGCTGTGGTGGTTTTTCTAGTCCCCAAACTCAGATATATGTAGAACGAATAAAAAATAAATCTTCATCTCCATTCTCGTTAAAAACAACTGATGCTTTGATTCGCTTAGATGGAAAACCTGACGATGTAAGATATCAAATTGAATGGGAAACTAATGAAAAATTTGTTATTTCAAATTTTGATTTCTCCAAGATGATGGCATTTAAAAATCAATCTTGGGGTACTGAATTACCAAGAATTTATTTTGCAGTAAACGGCAGCTAACAAACTGTTAAAAAGGACAAAATACAGTTGGCTTTTGCTCCTTCGTCGCTTAATTTTAGTCAACTATATTTTGCCCATTAACAGGGCATTAGCTGCAAAGGACAGGCACATGCTGACTCTCGACGATCTAAGAAAACGGCAACTACTCGGTGGTTATCGTATACCTTGTGATGTAATCGCAATATTAAGCGGCGTCCTTGATCGCCCTTATGACAGAGCCGCGTGGGATGCCTTATGGCAAGAGCTTTACCATCAGGGAGATATAGGAGAAGCTTCGTTATCAGTAATCCCTTTCCTAGTACGATCATTAGTCGAAGTTTCTTATGACGGGCCCGATCTTTGGGCTTATATCGGTAGCATTCAAATAGCTAAAGGCCAACGTGAAAACCCGAATGTCCCGGAGTGGTTATTAGAAGACTACTTAACAGCTATGGAACTGCTACTGAAATATTCTTATATGCGCATACCCGTGACTACAAGCCCAGAAACGATGCGCTACATATTTGGTTTCATATTATGGATGAAGAACGATAAAACGTTCGGTCAAGCCCTCATTGAGCTTACCCCTGATGTTATTGAAGAGGCGCTTGAAAGTTACGGTGTTCTATGCAGCTAACAAGTGGTTCAAACCGTTCGCTTCGCTCACTGGGACGGGCTAAAGCCCGCCCCTTAACCAAACGTTAGCTAGGATTGCCTTGCTCGCAAAGTGATACTATAGTGTCACTTTGAATTTAGAACAGGGTGAACCTATGAAAGTTGAGCTAGTTACGAATCTAAAGCGTCAAGCGACAAAGATTCTGGCAGATCTGCACTTGTCGAAAGAGCCCGTATTGATTACAGAGCATGGTCAGCCATCTGCATACCTTGTAGATGTTCAAGATTATGAATTCATGCAGCGTCGGCTTGCGCTGCTTGAGGGGCTCGCTCGTGGAGAGCGTGCTGTACTTGAGGGAAGAACGTATAGCCAAAGTGAAGCCAGAGATAAGATGACTAAATGGCTGAAGTGATCTGGACAGAGCCAGCCCTTCAAGAACTTGATGCCATTGCTGAGTATATTGCTTTGGACAACCCTGCTGCTGCGAGCGATCTCGTGAAGGCAGTTTTCGACAAGACAGAACGTTTGGAGAATTTCCCCAAATCCGGGCGGATTCCTCCTGAGCTCCCGGATTCGGTATACAGAGAGGTAGTGATTCCACCCTGTCGCATTTTTTATCGTGAGGATGAGCAGCGAGTTTTCGTCCTCTTTGTCATGCGAGAGGAGCGACAGCTTCGTGCGTTCATGCTTGGAAACTGATAACAATCCGCGTCATTCGGGGTATTCACCTCCTGTGACGTTCCTAAGTTCGCGCGCATGCGCGGGATGTTAGCATTCAATATGAAATATCGAGTAATCGTAAAAAGTATCACACCATGCAGTTGCGAAAATGAAGGTGAAGCTGAGGTTTACTTCCCTGATTTTGATCTAACTATTGTCTGCTATTTCATTGGTAGTATTGATTGGTTTAAAAGTTGTTTTCCTCTAAATAAATTGAAAGATGCCGACCTAAGATATTGGCACGCTAACTGGCAGTTAACGGATAAACAAACTAAATCTATAGCAACGAGTGTTGTTGGCACATACGGCGGCTTCAAACTAGACGAAGATAACGAAAAATTATTTATGGTTAATTCGTTGCTTCCTGTCATATCTGACAATGAATTAGGTAACTATCAATTAGATGTTCCAGAAGGAAGTTGGGTCGAATCAACAGGGCAATTTGTTATCGAGGAAGTTGAATTTTAAGCTGGTCCTGTCGCTTCGCTCCTTATTTTAGCCGGCTTAAAAGTTGCCCTGCTTGGGGCGTTAGTTAACACGGAGGTTCTGTCGCAGTATGAATGTATTCTTAATTATTGCAGGTGCATTAAGTGCCGTTGTAGCCATTCTTCATATAGGTTGTATTTATTTTGGCGCTCCTTGGTATCGTTTTTTTGGTGCAGGTGAACAAATGGCTTTGCTTGCTGAGCGCGGTAGTATTCAACCTACATTAATTACCAGTGGTATTGTTCTTGTTCTCTCTATTTGGTCGATTTACGCATTTTCTGCGGCAGGTGTAATTGTTCGTTTACCTTTACTTCGTTTAGCTCTTATTCTCATCACTTTTATTTATTTACTTCGCGGTGTTGCCGGTTTCTTTTTAGTCAGCTCTCCTATGGGGCGTTCTCCTGAGTTTTGGATGTGGAGTTCATTGATTTGTTTAAGTTTTGGTATTATTCACTTCATTGGTTTAAAACAGCAATGGTCAAATTTATGAGAAAAATGCAACCTAACTAGTCGTTAAAGCAGGACAACAACAGTTGGTTTTTGTCCTGTGTCGCTTATTTAAATCAACTATTTTTGCCTTTTAATGAGGCGCTATAGCGTAATTGAAATACAGCAAGATTCGGGTCGGCATTAGTCGTTCGGCCTCCTAAGATAGCTTCTGTTCGGGCAGATGCCCTTTTATAGCAAGCAGATCCTAGAGGAATTACGATGAACATACTTGCCCACAAAGTTGCTATTGTTACCGGTGCCAGTACCGGCATTGGCTACGCAGCCGCGAAGCTTTTTGCCAGAGAAGGTGCTGCCGTAGTGGTGGCTGCAAGGCGACAGAAGGAGCTTGATGAACTGGTGGACTTAATCAATACGGAAGGCGGGCAGGCACTGGCACTCGCCGGTGATGTTGGTGAAGAAGCGTTTGCCAAAGCTTTGGTAGATAAAGCAGTAAGCCACTTTGGTGGCTTGGATATCGCTTTTAACAATGCTGCCATTCTGGGTGCTATGGGCCCTGTCCCGGAGATGTCGCTCACGGACTGGAATCAAGTTATTGCGACCAACTTAACCAGCGCATTTTTGGGCGCAAAGTACCAGCTGCCTGCCATGGCTGCCCGAAAAGGAGGTTCGTTAATTTTCACCTCTACCTTCGTTGGTTACACCGCAGGTATGCCAGGCATGGCAGCCTACGCAGCCAGTAAAGCGGGATTGATTGGACTGACTCAAGTGCTGGCATCCGAGCACGGGCCTCAGAATATCCGGGTCAATGCCCTTTTGCCCGGTGGTACTGATACGCCAGCAGGACGTGAGTTTGCCAATACGCCAGAAGCATTGGCATTTGTGCATAATTTGCATGCTCTTAAGCGTATGGCGACACCAGATGAAATTGCCCAATCCGCATTGTACCTTGCCTCCGACGCCTCCAGCTTCACCACTGGATCTGCAATGCTGGTCGATGGCGGTGTATCTATAAATCGTGTTTGAGAGGCCGGGCCATGTCAGACTATGACCGAATCGCAAGCGCCATGGCCTATTTGGTTGAGCGGGCAATTGATCAGCCCAGCCTTGAAGAGATAGCCGCCCATGTGCATCTGAGTCCGTATCACTTTCAAAGGCTGTTTTGTCGTTGGGCAGGTACTACGCCGAAGCGGTTTTTACAGGTCCTGACATTGGAGCGGGGCAAAGGATTGCTTAATAATTCTCGCTCCTTGCTTGATGTCTCACATGAGCTTGGATTAAGCGGCAGTTCAAGGTTGCATGATCACTTTGTGCAGCTGGAAGCAGTCACACCCGGCGAGTATAAAAATCGAGGTAAGGACGTACAGATCGAGTATGGAGTCCATCCGACCCCATTGGGGCCCATGTTTGTGGCCGTAACCCTGCGTGGTGTTTGCCGGGCAGCATTCATGGACTTCAATAGCATGGAGGAGTTGCTGGATGACTTACATAACGATTGGCCTCTCAGTTCGATCAGAGAAAGCTTGGCATCTACGCGACACGCTATTGATGCATTTTTTAACAGTGACACAGCTTCCGGGCAAGGCCCGCTGTCGCTCCATGTGACAGGGACTAATTTTCAGATCGCCGTGTGGCGTGCTTTGTTGAAAATACCACCGGCCGCTGTGGTCAGCTATGCCGAAGTAGCCAGATCACTCGGTGCACCCAAGTCGGCAAGGGCTGTTGGTAACGCTATTGGAGCAAATCCAGTGGCTTTGCTGATCCCCTGTCACAGGGTTATCCAGCAAAGTGGTGCGCTTGGGGGGTATCGCTGGGGACCAACTAAGAAGCTTATGGTACAAACATGGGAAAAAATGCGTGATGAACCGGTTGCGCTATAACAATGCCATGCAACCGACGCTTGTACCTCGCTCGGGTGATGGCGGGCGTTATAAGAGCACAGCGTTGCTTGTAATCTGACTAAGGAAAGTTGATAACTATGCATCTAATTCAATGTAAGTGCGGTGCTGTTAAAGGACAACTCAACAAAATTGGAACTACCAATCGTCTCATCTGCTATTGCACGGATTGCAGAGCGTTCGCACATTTTCTTGGTAAAGCCCCTTTTGTACTAGATGAACAAGGCGGAACTGAGATCGTTCAAGTGTCTCAACAACACCTGTTCTTCTACCAAGGGGAACATTTTATATCGGCAGTACGACTCAGTGAAAACGGTATGATCCGCTGGTATGCTGCATGTTGCGGAACGCCTATTGGTAACACTATGGCAAGCCGGAAAGCATCATTCATCGGCCTTATTCACAGCTGCCTAGACCGGCAGCAAATGGATAAAGACTTTGGAGCAGACGTTGCAATTTTAAACACTGATACTGCCTTAGGCCAAGCGAAGCCAAAGCAACGTGGACTTATGGGGGTTTTAGTCCGCTTTATATGGATCGTGGTCACGAACCGCATCAATGGAAGATATAAAAACTCTCCTCTTTTTAATTCTTCCGGTTTACCTCGTGTAACCCCAAAAATACTGAACACTGACGAATTGGATAAATTGAAGAGTGACGTGTAACAAGTAGCTTCATTTTCCAATCACAAACAGTGGAGCTGGACCTCGCTACAGCTCGGCCTGTTCTTGGACTACGGCTTCACCTGCAGACGTGTTACCCAATCACAATGGCATCGTGGCCAGTTGCAGGCTTAGTGCGGCATGTTCTTGAACTGTACTCTTTTCGCCTGCAGGCGTGTTATCCAATCCCAAAGCGCATCATGAGTGCTGAACAGCAATACGTTAATGCCGGTGGTCGATGATGGCCGGTACCTAAGCTTGTTGTTCTGCTTGGTCCTATGATCCTGCCGTGTGTTTACCTGCAGGTGTGTCCGCTAATCTCACGCTGGCTTGGGATAAGGGGATGGATAGGGCATAGGTATTGATGCCTGGCATCAAGGTGCATGTTTGCGTTTTTGTCAGCGGCTTTACCTGCAGATGTATTAGTCGTTCAGGCATTCGCTAATGTCTGTGGGTGCAGCAGGCATAAATAGGGCAGATATAGACGTGCTGTGCGACGATGACAAGTGAGAATTCTACACGTTTTCTTAGTTGCAGTTGTTACTGATATGTTATGTGGCGATAGGGGGTGTTACACCATTAGGGTTCAACAGTTCTTCGGTGCGGCCTAGATAATCCCTAGATAGCCTCAAAAAATTGGGAGCACTCAAACCCATGTAGCAGTAGGGCTACAGGCGAGTCATTGCATCAACCCTACAGGAGGATGCAATGACTCGCTTTTGTTGCTTTTGTGTTAACGTTTGAAGGGCGTAAAGGGTAGGGCAAAAGGTGAGTTTTTTGGCAGTTCTGGGTGAATTGATGGCGCCAAAATGGATCCTTCTATTCGGCTCACGGTTTCGGTCGTGACCTCATCCTGCGAAGGCGTTATCCGCTCCCCGTTTTTAGTCATCGAAAGTAGGTGAACTGGGATGATCTGCACACTGTTTCTGGGTGATTGAACGCGTTTTTAGGCTCATGCTGCCTTAATCTGAATTGTTATTGATATGTTTCTATTCAATGGGCGTTGTTCAGCGTGTTGCACCAATATGGTTCAACCGTTTTTGGATGCGGCCTAGATAATCCCTAGATAGCCTCAAAAAGTTGGGAGCACTCTAGCCCATGCAGCAGTA
>NZ_JAUOEU010000051.1:0-12208 GCF_031932105.1 Shewanella sp. SP1S1-7 | reverse complement strand
GAACTCAAACAAAACAAATCAGCTTTCCGAATTATTATTAACGTGGTCCAGCGATGGACACGGTAATAAACAGAATTTGCTTGGTGACAATAGCCTTGTGGAACCACCTGATCCCATCCCGAACTCAGAAGTGAAACGCAAACGCGCCGATGGTAGTGTGGGGTCTCCCCATGTGAGAGTAGGTCATCGCCAAGCATCCAAATAAACACAAAAGCCCTAGCCTAAACCGCTAGGGCTTTTGTGTTTATACGCTTCGCGAAAACTTATCTCGATGTCGGTCAATAAATGTTCCTCTAATATTTACACTTCCACCCTTCATAACGGTCACCCGCCGCTAAGCTTGGTCAACAATAGCGCCCATGCATTTTTTGATATACGACACATCCCTGTGTCTCGCACCGATGTATCCCCTTCAGGGATAAAAGAAAGTAGGCTATCACCAAGTGCCTAGTATGCTCTGGAAAAGAGTCTTGTGAAGATATAACGAAGCCAGCTGAATAAGCTGGCTTTTTTGCGTCTAGAATTTACATTTTTTAGCGTTTTGAAACCGTTTCATTGTTTGAAATAACATTAAGCTGTGAAGTGGGAATGGTTTACTGGGCTCATTTTTAATGAGCTTAAGTTTTACTAAGTTCTAATTTTACGAACTGAATAGAGCCGCCAGTTCATGTGTGGTACTAAGCTGGCGGTTTTAAATAGATAAACTGAAGCGGTATGGGTCACTCTTTGTTTATTTTAGCTTTGAAGCTGGCTTTGGTATTGTCGTTGGCTTGTTTGTACCAGTAATCAAGCATTTGACTGATTTCAGTTTGGCTAGGTGCGGTTGTAGAAGTCACTGAAGTCGTTGGCTGAGCCTTGTCATTTACCGCTGCGGCAGCTGACGACACTACTGCTGGTGCTATCAAGTTCGTGGATGTGACCGCTGTTGTTTGGTGTATTTGTGGTTGGCTTGCCAATACTGGTGCAATGGCGTCGTTTGGTTGTGTTGTCGCGGTATTCATAGTGAGATTTAATGAAGCCGGATGATTGCTAAGGTTGTACTGCAGTATCTCGTGTTCGAAATCCCGTCCCAGTTGGATCCCATTCTTAATCAATTTATCGCTGGTAAAACTCACTGCTTCATCTTGAGTATTTGATAGTGTCAGCTTGGGTGACTCATCAAATTTCTTGGCATCTCTGGCTGAGTTGATGGCGGGAAGTGTCAGGGTAAGTGTTTGTGCTGACGCATCAAAACGGACGATGAGTACGTCGGATAGATAATGCACTGAGTCAGCTTGTTGCCGGTATTGCGCGGCATAACGGAAGGCTATCTGATTGATACCATCGGCTAAAACGAGGTTGCTACTCTTTACTGCTGGCTTGCCATTGACCGTTAACACTTCAGTATTTTTAGGCAGATTGAGATTAACATCGGCCGTTGCAGGCTGCACTGCAACTAGCATTAACGCGGTGGCACATAAGATTGATTGATATTTCATAAGCTTTCTCTGTTGTTGCGAGGACGCCGCTAAATAATAAGGTAGATATTTGACGACACAAAGCAGGTTTAACCTTTAGTGTGGAGCATGATGTACTAAATGGCGACACGTTGTTTATAGCGCGCAGATTAGCGTTAATTTAATCTGTAGGGAATAAAAAAGGCTCACGAAGAGCCTTTTTGAGCATGATATTGCGGGATTGAACGCTTATTTGGTTAGGTTGATGCTATAAACGGCGTAACCCAGTTCATCCTTGCTGATCTTCTTCATTTCACGTTGTTTATTGGCTTCGATAAAGGCCGCGGCTTTGTCACTGTCTTGGGTTTCGAAGCGAACGTCTAATGTGACGTTAGTAGTGATGGTTTTGAAATCCCAGTTGTAATCGGCACTTGGATTGACCATACCTTCGTACTTACCCGTGGTTTCGTTGTACTGAGATTGCGCTGTGATATAAGCCGCTAACGCCTCACGGTTGGTATCGGGCAGTTCGAGCACGACATGGTCGCTACCCGTACCGGCAAATTTACCACCAAAGGCACGGTAGTTATTTGAGGCGACGATAAACTCTTTCGCGGCAAATTCTTCACCTGTGATGACTTTACCGTTTTCGTCTTTATAGCTTAAATCAACGATACGGTTTGCGTTGGCATTAACGACTGCGCAATCGCGGTCAAACTTGTTCGCTTGAGTGACATCAATTTTGTAAGTTAAGCCATCGAGTACGTCGAAGTTATAGGTTGGATGGCCATCCCAGTTGATTAACTCTTGTGGGGTGGTTTTTGCTGGGTCGATTTGATTGAACTGGTTGGCTGAGCACTCAAGCCAATCTTTCAATTCGGCGCCCGTTGCTTTGACTGCCACCATAGTATTGGGATACAGGTACAGATCGGCGGCGTTTTTAAAGGTCAATGGACCTTTATCGACTTGCACAAATTGATCGGCATCGCTGGTTGTACCGTGGCGACCGCCCGCTTTAAAAGGCGCAGAGGCTGACAGCACTGGCAGATCTTTTAATTCCGGAGGTAATTTCGCTTTCACATTAGCAATTTGCGCGTCGGAAACGATTTGTACCGTAGGGTCATCCTGCACTAAGGTCAAAAAGCTATACATATCAGCAGCAGCGACACCAATAGGCTCATCCACAAAGGCTAGGGTACCTTGGTGTTCGGCGGCAACGGCATCGTGAATAGCAGCATCCGCTTCAACTAATGGGGCTTTATTTGCGCCATCATAGATAGGGCGAGCTTGCGTTTTGGCACTAAGGACATGCCACTTGTCATCTCTACGCTCAAGTTTAAAGTCAACCACCCCTAAGTTATCGCCCCAACGACCTGGCATCACCGCGGGGACGCCGTTCAGTAGGCCTTTTGTGACATCGGTATTGGGCAAGTCAGCATACTTAGCATCTGGGAAGATAGAGTGGCTGTGACCGAATAGAATCGCATCGATACCGTCAACATAAGTCAAAGCGTAAGTGGCGTTTTCAGCCATAGGATCGCCAGGATTTTCTGTTGAACCAATGCCAGAGTGTGGAATGGCGATAATGATATCGGCCCCTTTGGCTTTCATTTCTGGGACATATTTTTTCGCGGTGGTAACGATATCTTCAACCGTCACTTTCCCCGTCAGATTTTGCTTATCCCACAATAGAATTTGTGGTGGCACAAAGCCAATATAACCAATGTTAATGGTTTGATTATTGCCTTCGCTGTCGATAATATTTTTTTGTTTAATGATATAAGGGGTGAATAAATGCTCACCTTTTTTCACATCTTTCCAGCAACCCTTATCGTCGGCGCAATAAACGTTTGAGTTGATATAAGGGAAATCTGCACCACTAATGGATTTATTTAAGAAGTCTAAACCATAGTTAAATTCATGGTTACCGATATTACCGACTTCATAATCTAATAGGTTCATGGCTTTATAAGCAGGGTGAACATCGCCCATTTGCAGGCCAACTTTGGCCATATAATCGCCCATAGGGCTGCCTTGTAGCAGATCGCCGTTGTCGACGAGGACGCTATTCTTGGCTTCGCTGCGTGCAGCGTGGATCAAGCTTGCAGTGCGGGCAAGACCGATAGTCGGATCGTCTTTACCACTGTAGTAATTGAAATCCATGATATTTGTATGCAGATCTGTGGTTTCGAGTACCCGTAAATCGGCTTGAACGACTTTGTCGTCATCAGAATTACAGGCGCTGACACCAAGGGCGGCAGTGATCATCACTGCGAGTATTTTCTTATTTAACATAGTTGTCTCTATTTATATTTATTTGACCCCAATGCATGTTCTGTAAAGAGCATGCCCATCATCCCGTTAATTCAGCGTCATTTAACTGTTAGGTTAATTTGTCGCTAAGTTAACGAGCGGGAATTATAAAGACATTTGATGATCTGAATGTGACATTAATCGGAGAAAAGCTGTTTCAAATTGTGACTTAGAGTGCGCCTGCCTAAATAATGAGCCATTTTGCCTGTGTATTTGTTACATTGAGGTTTAAATAATCACAGCAAAAAGTTTATTAAGAAGAATTAATATTTGTTATGGAAACGGTGTTTTATTTGCTTATATCGTTTTTTATGTTGAGGATATTTGGCTTAAAAATCCACTTGGATTGTTTTAAATAATTCTTTTTACATTGAATTTTAGCTAATCCTCATCATTTCTGCTTGCAAGCGCTTAACACTGATTGCTGCGCCTTAGGTGTAGCTTAGCGTTGGCATAAGCACATATAGACTCTAAATACACATAAAGTGATACAAATTAGCGCCGCAGTGGCGGGGTAAAACTTGGCTGAAATGCGCGTAACTTGTTAAGGTAGTTCATCGAAATTAACGACCGTAGCAATAAGCGTTCGTTGACTCAGACTGTTTTAAACTGAAAGCCAAAATTCCGTTAGCGCGCACCTTTCACCTTAAAAATACAAACGAAAGGGCAGCAACATCCAAGGGAGTTAATATGCGTAAGTCCGTTATAACCACAGCCGTGGCCGCGGCTTTGTTACTTGGCGCTTGTTCAGACAAGCCAGCCGCCAGTGCCAATGAAGCCAAAAATGCCGTAGCGACTCAAACCGCTGCTAAAGCAGAGGCAACCAATGTGTTGCTGAGCAAGAGTCCACTGCAGGATCAAGCGCCACAATTTAACCTTATCCATACTGCAGATTATGCTCCTGCCTTCGAGCAAGGCATTAAAGCCCATGATGCTGAAATCGCTGCCATTGTGAATAACAAGCAAGCGGCCAGTTTTGACAACACCATTCTGGCGATGGAAACCTCGGGTGAATTATTAACGCGGGTGTCGCGGACCTTTTTTAATCTTGCCGGTCTGATTTCTGATGATGATTTCCAGAAAACCGAAGCAGATCTTGCACCTAAGCTATCTACCCATCGCGATAATATTTATCTCGATCCAACGTTATTTGCCCGTGTTGAAGCGGTATATCAACAAAAAAGCAGCTTAAATGCGGAAGATCAGCGTTTAGTTGAATACTACTATGAGCAGTTTGTTCGCGCTGGCGCGAAATTGTCAGCTGAAGATAAAGCTAAGATGCGCGACTTTAACGCCGAGCTTGCAACCTTAGCGACGGACTTTTCACAAAACAGCTTAAAATCATTTAAAGATGATGTGATTGTTGTGACTGATAAAGCCCAGTTAGCCGGTTTATCTGACAGCGAAATCGCCACCTTAGCCGCTGCCGCCAAAGCTGCTGGAAAAGAGGGCTATTTGATTACCTTAGTGAACACGACTCGCCAGCCTGTGCTTTCTAGCCTGAGCAACCGTGAACTACGCCAAAAAGTGTGGGAAACCTCGGCGCACAGAGCTGTTGCAACCAATGGCCCATTGATTGTTAAAATGGCGCAAATTCGGGCTAAAAAAGCCAACTTATTGGGATTCGATACTTGGGCATCCTATGCGGTTGCCGATCAAATGGCGAAAACTCCTGCCGCTGTGTATGAAATCCTCGATGATTTAGCGCCAAAAGCCTTAGCACGTGCCAAAGTAGAAGCGGCTGATATTCAAGCTGAAATCAAAAAGGCGGGCGGTGATTTCGAGCTGCAACCTTGGGATTGGGCTTATTACGCCGACAAAGTGCGTAAAGAGAAATACTCCCTCGATGAAAGCAGCATCAAACCTTATTTCGAGTTTAATACTGTGCTGCAAGACGGGCTGTTTTTCGCGATGCATAAACTGTATGGCATCAGCTTAAAACCGCG
Organism: Shewanella sp. SP1S1-7; assembly: GCF_031932105.1. Lineage (NCBI taxonomy): Bacteria > Pseudomonadati > Pseudomonadota > Gammaproteobacteria > Alteromonadales > Shewanellaceae > Shewanella > Shewanella sp. SP1S1-7. The sequence goes on along the minus strand of NZ_JAUOEU010000051.1, from coordinate 6,513 downwards.
TACCGATTTACCCGTGTGGAATCCCGATGTCTTAGCCTTTGAAGTCTTCGATAAAGACAACAGCTCTATTGGCTTATTCTACCTTGACCCTTATGCCCGTGAAGGCAAAGGCGGCGGCGCGTGGATGGATGAGTTCGTCACCCAAAGCGGTCTGCTTGGCACTAAGCCCGTTGTTTATAACGCGCTGAATATTCCTAAGCCAGCCGATGGCCCAACGTTAATGACCTTCGATGAAGTGACCACTATGTTCCATGAAATGGGTCATGCGGTTCACGGTTTATTCTCGCAGGTGAAATATCCAAGCGTGGCTGGTACATCAACCGCACGTGACTTTGTTGAGTTCCCATCCCAGGTTAACGAAGATTGGAATATCGACCCAGCTGTGATTGCTAACTATGCCAAACACTACAAGACGGGTGAGCCAATTCCTAAGGCACTGCTTGATAAAATCTTAGCCTCAAATAAGTTTGGCCAAGGTTTTGATACCGTTGAGTATCTGTCAGCTGCTTTGTTAGATATGGAATGGCACTCTATCAGCGCCGATACTCAAATTAGCGATGTAGAGAAGTTTGAGCACCAAGTGTTAGCTAAACACGGCCTCGATTTTGCGCCAATTCCCCCGCGTTATAAATCGAGTTACTTTAGCCATGCCTTCTCCGGTGGTTATTCAGCTGGATATTACGCGTATTTGTGGACCGAAGTGTTTGCCGCCGATGCCTTTGCCTATATGGGCGAGCATGGTGGATTAAAAGCCGATAATGGTGACAAATTCCGTAAGGAAGTCTTATCTAAAGGTAACAGTGAAGATCTCATGCAAGATTACATTCACTTTACCGGTAAAAAACCGACAACCGATGCACTATTAAAGCGCCGCGGTTTAGTCGACTAATCGATTCGTTGTAAAAAGGCCCAAAGGCTTGTTAGGGAAACCTAGCAAGCCTTTTTTATTGATGTCGGGGCGGATTTATTCATCATTTTTGTTTCCGCTGGATACTCTCCAACCCTATTCTCATCGATTGAATCAGGATACATCTACAATCCCTCAATGGAATATAACGCCATATGCAACAGTGGATAAGGTTTACCCTGTCCATCAACGGGTGAGCGACCCGTTACTGAAAAACCAATATGTTGGTAAAAACCTAATGCTTGTTGATTCTGCTCATTAACATCCACCTTTGTGGCTCCTAGTTCTTTAATGGCATGTGTCGCTAGCATGGAACCAATCCCTTTTCCGCGCGCGTCAGGTGAGATGAACAGCATTTCAATATTGCCATCATGTACGCCGCAGAATCCGAGTATTTCTCCATTGTCATTTTTAGCGCACTTTAAGTGAACGGCATCAAAATACTGTTCGAGGATCAGCGGCTTTAATTGTTGTAGATCTTCTTCTGCTAAAAAGTCATGGGTTGCTCTCACTGATGCTTCCCAAATATTGAGCAGACTAAGATGATCTGCTTTTTCTACCATCTCAATATTCATCATATAACTCTATTGAAAATTTAATGCCGCCTAAGCGTTGAATCATAGTGGGTTAACATGTGAAGCGGAAACGTACCAACCTTTACGAATTCGCGTTTAAAAAGTTTAGGCGTAAGTTCCGTAACATCTTTTCCCAAGATGTTACCTGCCAAGCTGCACTCTGTCATCTTGACCTTTCTCGCTATTTACCTATTTAGTATCAGTAAAATAAAAACAGGGAGTATTAGCTCCCTGTTTATGATATTTAAAACTTCAATTTAGAGGGGCGATTATTCAGCCAGTAATCCGCGGCTACGCAGTAGCGGCTCTATGCCGGCTTCTTTACCGCGGAAGTTTTTATACATCAGCATAGGATCATCGCTGCCGCCTTTCGACAGAATATTATTACGGAAGGAGTCCGCAGTGGCCTTGTCGAAAATGCCGTTTTCTTTAAAGGCTTCGAAAGCATCCGCGCCTAAAATATCCGACCACAGGTAGCTGTAGTAGCCTGCTGAATAACCGCCCGCGAAAATATGCGAGAAGTAAGTGCTGCGATAGCGTGGGCTGATTTCTTCAATCAGTCCCATTGCCGCTAACGAGTCCGCTTCAAACTTGGCCGCATCCTTTGGCGTGGTGTCGGTTAATGTGTGCCAATCTAAATCGAGCTTAGTGGCCGCCATGTATTCAACGGTGGCAAAGCCTTGGTTGAACTTGCTGGCCGCTTGGATTTTCTTCACTAGCTCTTGCGGGATCACTTCGCCGGTTTTGTAGTGCTTGGCAAATTGGGCTAACACTTCTGGCTGAGTCATCCAGTTTTCATTTACTTGCGATGGGAACTCAACGTAATCGCGAGGTACGGCGGTGCCACCCTGTGAGCGATATTCCACGTTCGATAACATGCCGTGTAGGGCGTGGCCAAATTCGTGGAATAGGGTGCTGGCTTCATCGAAGGTCAGCAGCGCTGGCTCATTGCCCGCTGGGCGAGGGTAGTTCAATACGTTAACAATAATAGGTTTAGAATCAACGCCATTCATATTGTATTGTTTGCGGAAGGAATTCATCCAAGCGCCGCCACGTTTGCTGTCGCGGGTGAAATAGTCACCCATAAAGATGGCCATCAGTTTGCCGTCTTTATCGTAAACTTCCCAAGTACGGACTTCGGCATTGTATTTGGGTAAGTCGGTACGCTCTTTAAAGGTTAAACCGTACAAACGGTTAGCCGTATAGAACACGCCTTTTAGTGTGCTATCGAGGGAGAAATACGGACGGGTTTGTTGCTCGTTAAAGCTGTACTTAGCGACACGGATCTTGTCAGCGTAGTAATCCCAGTCCCACGCTTGCAGCTTAAAATTACCACCTTGAGCGTCAATCATCGCTTGCATATCAGCCACTTCCGCTTTGGCTTGGGCCAATGCCGCTGGCCATACTTTGTTGAGCAAGCCGTAGACGTTTTCTGGTGTTTTAGCTGTGCGTTCTTCTAACACGAAATCCGCATGGGTTTTATAGCCCATCAGTTGAGCACGTTCAGCACGCAGGGCGGCAATCTTCGCGAGGATAATCTTGTTATCGTTGGCGTTATTGTTGTTACCGCGCTCGATATAACCCTTGTAGAGTTTTTCACGTAACTGGCGATTATCGGCATAGGTTAAAAACGGCGTAATAGAAGGGCGAGACGTGGTAAATACCCACTTGCCTTCATGGCCGCGTTTTTTGGCGGTTTCAAAGGCGGTCGCAATCACATCTGCGGGTAAACCGGCGAGATCGGCTTTGCTATCAACCACTAATTCGAAGGCATTGGTTTCGGCTAATAGATTGTCACCAAAGGTTAAATTGAGTTTACCGATTTCTTCGTTCAATGCGCGCAGTTTGGTTTTATCTTGTTCGCTTAAGTTAGCGCCGCCACGGGTGAAAGATTTATAGGTATCTTCCAACAATTTGGCTTGGGCAGTGCTGAGTTTTAGGCTGTCTTTCGCGTCGTGAACGGCTTTGACTTTTTGAAACAGTTTGTCATTGAGCAGGATATCGTCTTCGGCGGACGATAACATAGGCGACACTTCTTTGGAGAGTGCTTGCAATGCTGGCGTAGTATCGGCGCCTGTCAGGTTAAAGAAGACGTTAGAAACGCGGGTCACTAGATCGCCAGAAAACTCCATGGCTTCAATGGTATTGGCGAAGGTGGGCTTGGCTTTATTATCAACAATCGCTTGAATTTGTTCGTGTTGCTGAGCTACGCCCGCTTTAAAGGCTGGGAGGAAATGCTCTGGCTTGATCTTATCAAAGGCCGGAATTTCCATAAATGTATCATAGGGTTTAAAGAATGGATTAGTCGCATTCTGACTGATAATTTGCGCTGACACGGCATTGGGTGCTGCGTTTGCTTGAACACTGGCTTCGGGTTGTTGTGTGCTACAAGCGCCCAAAGTTAAGGCTAAAGCGATGGCACTTAGCGTGAGCTTAGCCGTGCGGGCTTGCGGTTTAAGGGTTAGTCCCTTCATTATTTGTTCCCCGTTAGGTCGATTATTGTTATGGGTGATTGTTTGATGATGGCCATGGATTTCAGCAAAAATTGAAGTCTACGCGCGGCTAAAACCATTAATTTATCTTAATGTGACTGTTTAACATGTATCGGACTAGGGGTTCCATTGATTTTGTGTTTAGTTTGTAACAAATGTTTTGTTTCAGGCTTTTAAGCAAAATAATATGGCAAACTGGCTGCGGATGTTATCGCGTCTCGGTGCGCTTTCTTGGCAACATCATTGGTCAAGGCTGCAGTCGAAGATAATAGCCGCAAACACGTCGCAGATGACTGGCATAAGCAACACGAAGCAGTAAATCAGCTTAATCCATTTTCAACCGTCTCTTGCAGTACTGTCCTAAAACACGAATAACAATAATAGGATCTTCTATGTCTCAATCTGGTATTCAACATGCTCGCGTGCGTCGAGCGTTATCCTTGGCATTACTGACTGCGTCCAGCTGGGTTATGCCGCAATGTATTGCAGCGCCTGCGTCAGTAACAACAGCGGCTCACACAAACGTACCCCAGTTAAGCCCAAATGCGCTAAAGGTCGCCGATTATGCGGTCGCAAAATATGATGCGGCTATGGTGCAAAGTTTGACTCAGTTGGTGAGTTTTAATACCCAAGCGGTTGAAGGGCAAACGCCAGATACCAATCCCGCCTTTGTGGGCTTCAAGTCGAGTTTAAAGCAACTCAGTCAGGATCTCGGGTTAGATTATGCCGATCATGGTTATGTTGTTTTGATTGGCTTAGATGCTAATTCGGCTGTGAACAATGAACCTAAAAAGTTAGGCATAGTCACCCACGGCGATGTGCAACCAGCTAATCCTGCCTTGTGGGCGCAGAGCCCTTATCTGCTTGATACTCAATCGGAACCGGGCAAACTGATTGGCCGCGGCACAGAGGACGACAAGGGTGCCATTGTCACCGCCATGTATGCGATGAAGGCGATTAAAGATAAACACATTAAGCGAGATAGACGCATTGAACTCTTGGTTTATCTTGCTGAAGAGTCCGACTGGGAACCACTGAAAACCTTTTTAGCCAGCTACACGCCAGCGGATATGAACATTACTATTGATGCTGAATACCCCGTGGTCACCGCCGAGAAAGGTTGGAGTAAGATTACCTTTACTGTGCCCAATATTACGATTTCCAATATAGAAGCTAAAGCTGAGGCTTCAACTCAAACTCCCACGTTAACCGCTTTCTCTGGCGGCTATTTTGCCAGCCAAGTACCGCAGCAGGCTGAGGCGGAAATTGAGGCGGTTTCACCCGCATTACTGACAAAGTTACAGACCAGAGCCGCCGCGCAGCAGGGGATGAAATACCGTTTTGAAAACCATTGCGTCGATAAGCTGTGCAACTTGCATATCTTTGCCGACGGTAAAGCCGCCCATTCATCCACTCCTGAAGATGGAGTGAATGCCGTGACGCATTTGGCGGCATTATTAAGTCCCGAGTTGAATGATAAACCTTGGCCGCAAACCAGCGCCTCCTTAACCGTTGCCGCCATGAACGAGCTGGTGGGTTTAGGTATGTACGCCGAGCAGTTTGGTGACTTAGCTTATAAAGATGATTTTATGGGACCGCTGACCTTAGCTCCGACTGTGGTGGTGCAAACGCAGAAGGGCACTGAGGTGACCATTAACTTGCGCCGTCCTGTCGGCAAAACACCAGAGTTACTCGCTAAACAAGCCCGTGAAGCCCTAGCCCTGTGGCAGGAGAAACATCAAGTGCAACTTGCTGATATCGAAAGTTATTGGGGCGAGCCTATGGTGATGAAAGGTGCGCCGCAGCAACAAACCCTGCTCGACGTGTTTGCCCACTTCACTGGCATAGTCGACCCTAAGCCCGTTGCAATTGGCGGCTCAACCAACAGTAAATTATTCCCCAATGCGTTAAGTTTTGGCCCTGCCATGCCGGGCGTGGAATACACTGGCCATACCGAAAAAGAGTTCATCACCCATAAGCAATTTATGCTGAACCTAAAAATGTACACCGCAGCATTTATCGAACTATCGGCGGTGAAATAATGCTCTTTGTTAAATGATTTGTGGATGGGATAAAAGTGTAGGGGAGCAATAAAGTTTGCTATCAAGTATTAAGCTAAGCATTAAGGGTTAATAGAACAATGGCGGTTAAATCTTAGATTTCCGCCATTCCAATTTGAAATGCTCGAAGCTAGTGAGTTATATCGTCAGTTGTGCTGGATTAATTGTCATTGCTTCCCCTGTGACTCGCCATAAACTCGTCCCTGAGGGCTCGACGACGGCATCCATGCTGCCAAAGGTCACAGTTGCAACAATGCCAATCTTAACTAACACTTTTGCTGTTCGTTTAGCTAAAAAGATATTGCCCCAAAGCAATTTAGCACTCCATTTTTTGACTCCGCTTTAATTTCATTTATCCATGAGATTTTATAATCCATATGTGTCCAATTAAGCGCACCATTTCCTAAAATTTAAGTGTCTATTCATCACAACCTGAGAAGGTTTGTATGGACACTTGGCATATAAGGTCATCCCATGGG
>NZ_JAUOEU010000050.1:0-13842 GCF_031932105.1 Shewanella sp. SP1S1-7 | reverse complement strand
TACTGAGCCCCTTTTATCACTGTGCGTCAATTATCTTTTAACATTACAAATCCGATGATTAAGTCAATAAAAACTGCATCAGCAGCACAATGTATGACTCCAACGAAGCAATCTCGACTCCGCACGTATTAGATCGTTAAGTTCGGCGCAACTTAACTACCGACATAATGCATGACTCACAGCCAAACAATCTTTACCTGATACATGTGGCAGTAGAGTTCATCGATGCACTGCTGCCGCAGCAGATGAATATTAAAGGGGGTGATTTACTCGAATTGAAACTGGATTCAAGTGAGCTGTATACACTTAAGAGCGCCATAGAGGTTGTTCTCTCACGCGTACACTAAAACTTTAAGCCGGATTTAGAGTAAAAACATTAAATCTCAAATATTGATCTCTTTTGTATATAAATTTCTGATTATCCCGCTAAATCAGCCGACTATGCATTTTTAATGAAATTTTAAGATCAATTTAAGATGCTTTTTCGCTCACAACCTGAGATCAAGCGCACATAATTACCCCTTTTTTGAAAAAACTGTTTTCCATTTAAAGATAAATGAAGTAATATTCTCTGCGTAGGGTACAGAGGTTAAGATGTTCTATCTTTCAGACCTTTATTTCACTTATAGTGATGAGCCAAATTCTGGCGCCTCAGCAACTTGTTTGCTGAGGCTTTTTTTTTGCTCTTTTTTCAAACTTAAAGTAAATTTTAGAGTATTTACTTTAATAAAAAGTAAATTGGCTGTATGCTAGTTTCATTGAGAACCATTGAAGCTAATTTGGTGGTGCTTGAGTCTTGTTGAATTTAGCTTCTCCCCAAAAGAGCTAATATTTTTGGCCGGTGACACTGTCATCGGCTATTTTTTTGCCTGAAATTGACGAAAAGTTAATAGGGATAAAAGCTTAACAAGAGGGAAAGATAAGGAAAATTACAGTAAGAACAGAGAGGCGGCATACACAGTCAAACTCGACCATGTACGCCAAAACAGGCAATATTATTCAGCGTTGTTCGCCGCATCTAACTCATCGGTCAACCATTGCGGATGACACCATTCATTTAGAATAGCCAGCACTTTAGGCTTACCGGTTCCTTTGAGCGATGAGAAAGGCTCAACTTGTACCCAGTCACCAAACTTACTCAACGCCAGACGCACTTCATTTACGGTTTTCATCTTAGCGCTTTGAGCTAATTTGTCTGACTTGGTCAGCAAAGCTAACACAGGGATTTCACTGGCAACCGCCCACTCGATCATCTGCATATCGAGATCTTTTAGTGGATGACGTATATCCATCAAGACAACCACGCCACTTAAACAAGCGCGTTTTTGCAAATATTCACCTAATGCCTGCTGCCATTTATTTTTCAACGCAAGCGGGACTTGTGCAAAACCATAGCCAGGTAAGTCAACTAAACGACGCTGAGCATCTAACTCAAATACGTTAATTAATTGAGTTCGGCCAGGGGTTTTACTGGTTCTTGCTAAACTTTTTTGCTCAGTTAATGCATTGAGTGCACTAGACTTTCCAGCATTAGAGCGGCCAGCAAATGCAATCTCAACTCCAACATCGCCGGGCAGATATTGATCCAAATGTGCAATGTCAGGTGCACTGATTAAAAACTTTGCCCTACGAAAATCTATACGAGATTCAGTCACTATTTACTCCGAAATTTTTCTACGCAATACCATAATTTATGAAGAATTACTTACTTTTCCACGTTTTCGTGTAAAATATTACTCCGATCACATTAATCATATTTTACCACGCTTGCGGGTCACCCTAGTAAGCTCAGGATAATAATCTTAACCAGAAGTTGGAACGCCATGAAAAAGCTAGCTCTTGCGCTGTCTGTTGTAATTGCCGCCATATCTTCACCTGCGATTGCTGAAGGTAATGCTGAAGCGGGAAAAACGAAAATCATTGTCTGTTCAGCCTGCCATGGTATGGACGGTAACAGTATGATCGATATGTACCCTAAACTTGCGGGCCAACACGCCACTTACCTCCAAAAGCAACTACATGATTTCCGTAGTGCAGCGCAAACTGGCGGTAAAGACGGTCGTATGGATCCTATCATGAGTGGCATGGCAATGCCTCTAAGCGATCAGGATATTCTAGACATTACTGCATATTTTTCTAGCCAAGCAATCCAAGTGGCTGAAGCAAAAGATATCCCTGAGTTAGGCGCTAAACTTTACAAAGGTGGTGATGTTTCCCGTGGTATTACCGCTTGTATGGCATGTCATGGCCCAGATGGTAAAGGCGCTGAACTTGCAGGCTTCCCAACATTGGCTGGCCAACACGCCAACTACATCAAGATCCAACTGACAAAATTCCGTGAAGCGGGTCGTCATAATGACCTGAACGGCATGATGCAAGATGTGGCTAAAAAGCTAAGCGATAGCGATATCGACGCACTATCTAAGTATCTTTCTAGCCTGAAGTAATCTTAGTCAGTTAAGAAAGGGGTGTATTATCACCCTTTTTTTACACCACCAAGTTGACGTGAACGTAAACTGCATAAGATTCATGCTTGACATAGATCACAGATTTCGGTTTAATAAGCCCCGTACCGAGATAAACCCATCTGTTTGTACAAAAAGATTAATAATAACTTACAGGTTTCGGTATAATTAACATTCAAGATATAAGAATAAAGACACTCAATAACAATAATATACTTAAGACCACTCTCTAATAATAACAAGAGTCGTGATTTCCACTTGAAATCCAGGTCAGCACAATTTTGTAAGGTATGGCCGATAACGCCAATTTGCTTCTAGCAAAACGCCTTACACTCAGGGTAACTTGCCCCATCAGGACACAGTTTACATGATGTAAACTGTCGCAAAGGAAGCGATAAGCTTAGGATGCACTGGCTGGATGCTTGTTATCACTGGAAGGTACTTAAGTAACACGGATGGTTAACTAAACGTCAATGATGACGATGCTATACAATGATGTGTCGCGAGACCATCTACGGAAACTGTGGTCAGGATGGCGACAGAAAAAATAAAGTGTCTGGAAGACCGTTAACAAAAATAATGCAGGGAAAGCAGTAAAAAAAAGAAGGATACCGACCGGGAAAGTCGCATAGCAAGTATGGATACTTGGAATCAGGATAAGGTGCTAAAGCACCCTTTGTAAGGCGGCAGTTTAACTGCCGCCTTTTTTCTTTTGTAACACACCCTAGTGTCTAAAATGTGCACTCGACCAATATAATTGGTACAATCAAAGCCTTAATAACCAGTTCAGCAGACTCAATGCCCAGATGCCCTCTTTGTCATAACAGTCAGACACAACTCCTTCATCAAGATAAAAAGCGGAGTTTTTATGTTTGCAAGACATGTGAGTTAACCTTTGCGGATGCCAATAGCCATTTACCACCCGCGGCAGAGAAACAAAGATACGGTCGTTCACGCATAGCGTTGAAGCAAAAGCAGCTATCGCAATTTATTTTGCCGCTGTTAGCGCAATTAGAGCAGCAGCAAGCTGGTCGTTTATTAGGATTGAATTTTGGACGCATACTCGATAATGAGAGTCTGGCGACCATAGAAAATGCGGGCCACAAGTTAAACCAATACGATCCCTTTTTTGCCCCGAATCATGATGTGTTAAAGCAAGAATATGATTTTATCTGCTGTTATCGCGTTTTTGAACATTTTCAGTACCCAATAAAAGAGTGGGCCTTACTCTCTCGACTACTGCATCCTGGTGGTTGGTTAGCGATAAGCACACCGTTACTGACTGAATTAGATGGTTTTGCTAAGTGGCATTACAAGAACAACCTCACCCATGTGAGCTTTTACCAGCGACAAACCTTCGAGTACCTAGCAAACAATAGCGATTTTGAACTATTATTTGCCGCAAAGGACCTCGTTTTGATGCAAAAAACATCATAATCTGATATAACACTCGGCCTAATTTCGCACCTTGTAGACAAGCTCAACCTTAGTCTACGGGGCCATACGTTGTAAACAATTGAGAAGACCATGTCTCGTAGCAAGAAAACACGCAAGGGCGGCGAGAACAGCCCTAAGTTACAGCCAAGAGTGAAGAAGCAAGATCGCGCTGTAGCGACTGGCAAACGTAAAGATTCTGGCAATAAATCAGGCAGTCGTCATAACGAAAGCTTAATTTTAGCGCAAGCGCCGCAACAGCAGGCCGCGAAGAAAAAAGACCCGCGTCATGGCAGCAAAAAGCCTATTGCTTTAGCGATTCCAGCGGCAGTGGTTACAGATAAAGCCGCTCAGCCAAAAGTGAAACAAGCTAAGCTGACTGACGAACAAAAACTGCTGAAATTGGAAGAAGATCCAAGACTAAATCAGCTGTTAGATATGCTGGAAGAAGGCCGTGATCTCAACGATGTGGATCAAAAATGGTTAGATCAACAGCTAAATAAGATTGAAGCTCTGATGGTTAAACTCGGCATTAGCGACGATATGGATGATGACGCACCTTCATCACCAGCTAAGTCTTTGTCTGACGATGAGTTGTTCGACAAGTTCGAATCAGGCGCTGACTTACTGAAAGATTATCAAGACAAGTTCTAAACCTCTCAGTGCTAAGGCATAGGGAACTCAGTTTTTTAGCTGTGCTCCTTATGCCATTCATATAAGGAGTCTCTGTGTCTACGGCTATCATTATTCTCGGTTTTATCATCATAGTAGCGCTTAGTAGCTACGCCACCTTCTTAATCCTAAAACTCAAGCAGCAAAAAAAGCGTCAGCAGGCCGAACAAGCCGAGCGTGAAGTCACGGCGAATGCAAAACGCGCCCAAGTTTTAGATGATATCCGCTATATCGCCACAGCCATGATTGAAGACCGCTGTGAGATCTCTGAAGGTGTGGTCAGAATTGGGCGATTATTTGAAATCCTGTCATTGAGTGAGCGCGTGGCTCCCTATTACCCTTCATTATTCAAACACTTTGAGCTAATTAAAGATCATCCCATCATGGATGCTCGCCAAGCCTTGCCTAAGCAAGAAAGGATGAAGTTAGACTTGATCAGAATGAAGTCCGAAGCGGCATTAGAGCAAGGCATTAGTGATGACGCGAAAAAACTGGCGGATTACCAAGCCAAAGCGATGCATTAAACCCGCTCATTGTTATACCTCAAGACTACTTATGTTGTGGTTTTGAGGTCATCTCGATAAAACCCACTCAAATCTTACTCTGCTTTCTCCCGTGAGCCTGCGCACAAAACCACCACATATCGACAGACAAGCGTACTTTTTTGATAGATATTGCGTAACTTCTAAAAAGACAGACGTCATTTTTACAACCTAGATCAAGGTTATTTACTTAAGAACCTTGCATACTTCGCTTGTTGCTAATTTACCCACGGAGGACACGCCTTGAAGCAGCCCACTCAGATTAGCTGGGATCAGTCGATGATCGAAAAGTATAACTACAGCGGTCCCCGTTATACCTCTTACCCAACGGCATTGGAGTTCGATGACACATTCACCGAACAAAACCTGCTGACGGCCATTGAAAATAGCAAAAGCGATAAACTGTCGCTGTATATTCATATCCCGTTCTGCGCCAAGCTTTGTTATTACTGCGGCTGTAATAAAGTCATCACCCGCCACCAACACAAAGCCGATCAGTACATTGAATATTTGAGCCAAGAAATTATCAAACGTGCGCCCCTGTTTAAACATTACAGTGTGACCCAAATGCATTGGGGCGGCGGTACACCTACGTTCTTAAATCCTGAGCAGATTCTTAAACTTACGTCATTGATTAAAGCTAACTTTAACTTTGCGGAAGAAGGCGAGTACTCAATTGAAGTCGATCCTCGCGAGATAGAACTGTCAATGCTCGACACGTTGAAAGAAGCGGGTTTTAACCGGATCTCCATCGGCGTACAAGATTTCAATAAAGAAGTACAAATTGCCGTTAATCGCGAACAAGACGAGCAATTTATCTTCGACTTGATGGCCAAAGCGAAAGCCATGGGTTTTGTGTCGACCAACATAGATTTAATCTATGGTTTGCCACACCAAACGCCAGAAACCTTTGCCGTCACTATGCAGCGCGTTTTAGATTTATCGCCTGACCGTCTGTCGGTATTTAACTATGCTCACTTACCTGCGCGCTTTGCTGCACAACGTAAGATCAAAGACGAGCATTTACCTTCGCCAAAACAAAAACTCGAAATGCTGCACCAAACTATCGAGACCTTAACTGGCGCGGGCTACCAATATATCGGTATGGACCACTTTGCTAAACCCGATGACGAGTTAGCCAAGTTACAGCGTGAAGGCAGACTGCACCGTAACTTCCAAGGTTATACCACCCAAGAAGAATGCGATTTGTTAGGTCTTGGCGTGTCATCCATCAGCCAGATTGGCGACTGCTATGCGCAAAACCAGAAAGATATCCGCCCTTACTATGAAGCCATAGATAAGGAAGGCCATGCTTTGTGGAAAGGTTGTAGCCTGAACCGTGACGATGAAATCCGCCGCGTAGTGATTAAACAGCTGATTTGCCACTTCGAACTGGATATGGCGAAAATTGATGAAAAATTGGGGATTAACTTCGAAACCTATTTCGCGGAAGATCTTAAGTTAATGCAGACATTTATCGATGACAAGTTAGTTGAAATCGTCGACAGACAGATCACTATCAGCCCAACTGGCCGTTTATTGATCCGCAATATCTGTATGTGCTTCGATCTTTACTATCGTCAAAAAGCACGTCAGCAACAGTTCTCGCGCGTGATCTAAAGCGCATATAGCTGCACTCGTGAACGCTCATAAAAAAATCCGACTCTAGAGTCGGATTTTTTATTTATAGCTATTTTTATTAATGACTCAGAGCTTATACCTTAGCGGCATACAGCGCTTTGCGCTCACTGTCGGATAAAAACGCCATTTCAACGCCGTTGCGTTGCACCTGCGCTAACTCGGCATCGGTTAATTTGAGTTCAGCTTTAGCAATACGATACTCATGATTAATATCGATAGCGCTCACACCGGGATCATCGGTATTTAAGTTGATCAATACGCCTGCATCCATAAAAGTTCTAAAAGGATGGTCAGCGTAAGAAGCGACAGTAGAAGTATGCAAGTTACTGGTTGGGCAAGATTCGATACCAATACGGTGCTTAGCAAGATATTCCATCAACTTAGGATCGTGAATCGCGTTCACCCCGTGACCAATTCGCGTCGCGCCAAGTTCTTGAATCGCTTGCCACATACTTTGTGAACCCGCGGCTTCACCGGCGTGAGCCGTAATCGCCAGTTCAGCATCACGAACACGTTTAAAGTGATCGTTAAATAACTCGCCAGGGAAGCCCATTTCATCTCCAGCTAAGTCCATAGCCACGAGATGTTGTTTATGGGCGAGTAAGCCTTCAAGTTCTTGAGTACAAGCGGCTTGACCGAATGAACGTGACAAAATACCAATCAAATTGATCTTCACGTTATAGTCTTTTAAGCCCGCTTTAACGCCGTCGACTACCGCTTCAACTACGCCTTCAATCGGTAACTTATGGTTCATCGCCATATAGTAAGGACTAAAACGTAACTCAGCGTAATCTAAGCCAGACAACGCCGCATCGGCAACGTTTTCATAGGCAACGCGTTTAACCGCATCCAAGTCAGCGAGTACGCCAACCATCCAATCGAGCTTCTTTAAGAAGGCGACTAAGCTAGTTTCTTTCCCCTGAATTTGCACAAAAGGTGCGAGAGTCTCTAAAGAATCGGCAGGTAGCGCAATGCCGTGTTGGTGTCCTAGTTCCCAAATGGTGTTTACTCGCACATTACCGTCTAGGTGACGATGCAGATCCACCAATGGAATGGATGTATCAATCATATTTAACCCCTATTTGAACTACCCAGCCAATGCTTTTGTTATTTGGTCGCGGGCGGACACTAAGTTTAACACGCATTTTCAGGGGCATTTATGCGCCAAACGCATTTAAATTCACATTCAGTCACAATTCTGCTTAATATCCATACAAGGAACTGCCGTATTCATCAGGCATAATGACTTCAATAACAAAGAAAATATCAGAGATCGACTATGCATAAACTCTTAACCCCCAGTTTATTGATATGCGCATTAAGCGCCTGCAGTGCCACTCAAATCACAGAAAATAGCCAAACCGCAGCGCCACAGGCAATATCGACAACACAATCGCAAGTTGAGCCCATAGCTCCCGCGCTGCAGGCGATTATCGACCAAAGCTGGCAATTACAGCTCAGCGCGAGTCCTGAAATGGCTTACAGCATGGGTGATGCCAGTGCCGCAGGAAAGTTATCGGATCTCTCGCCAGCTGCGCTCGCTAAGCTCAATCAAGGCCAAATCGCAGTATTAGCGCAGCTCAAAGCACTCGACCGCAGCAGTTTGAGTAAAGAAGATAAGATTAACGCTCAAATACTGGAAGATCAGATCCAAAACGATGTCGACCTGTATCGCTTTAAAGATTATTACTTGCCCATTACCGCGGAAAGCGGCTTCCACGCTTATATCACCTCAATCGCACAGGGAAGATTCAACACCCTTGAGGATTACCGCAACTATATTGCCAAACTCAATGCACTCCCGACCTATTTCGCCCAGCAAACTCACTGGCTGAAACAAGGATTAGCCGAGGGAATAACGCCGCCTAAAGTGACACTCAATGGCTTTGAAGACAGTATCAGTGCTTATATCGTCCCTGTGGAAAAGAGCGGTTATTTCAAACCTTTTACCCAATACCCCAGCTATTTCACTGAAGCACAAAAAACTCAGCTGACCCAAGAAGGTCGCGCCTTAGTCGAGCAAAAAGTCCTACCGCTATATCAAAACTTCTATGATTTTATGACCAAAGAGTACATTCCCAATGCACGGGAAAATATCGCGGCCAGCAGCTTACCTAACGGTGCTGAGTTTTATGAGAATCGAGTTCGTTACTATACGACCTTGAATATGACGTCGGCAGAAGTGCATGAGCTGGGCTTAAAAGAAGTTAAGCGTATCCGCCAAGAGATGGAGCAAATCATCAAGTCCGTTGGCTTTAAAGGCAGCTTTGCCGACTTCTTACATTTCCTGCGGACCGATGCCCAGTTCTACACCACAAGTGCCGATCAGTTACTCAAAGAAGCGGCATTTATTGCCAAAAAAGCCGATGCCATGCTGCCTAAATACTTCGGCAAACTTCCCCGTAAACCCTACGGCATAGCGCCAGTGCCCGCCGAAATTGCGCCGAAATACACCACGGGACGATATTCAGGATCGAACAGCGATGACGAACCCGGTTACTACTGGGTCAACACTTATGCATTGGACAAACGCCCACTCTACGAGTTAGAAGCTTTAACTTTGCACGAAGCCGTACCCGGTCATCATCTGCAAATATCACTCAACTCTGAGCTAACGTCACTCCCTGACTTCCGTCGTTATGGCTATATCTCTGCCTTCGGTGAAGGCTGGGGTCTGTATTGCGAATACTTAGGTTTGGAGGCTGGCTTCTACCAAGATCCCTACAGTAACTTTGGCCGCTTAACCTATGAAATGTGGCGGGCGGCGCGTTTAGTCGTAGACACAGGCATGCATGCCCAAGGGTGGAGCCGTCAACAAGCCATCGACTTTATGGCCAGCAATACCGCGCTATCACTGCACAATGTCACGACCGAAATTGACCGTTATATTTCGTGGCCAGGACAAGCTTTGTCCTACAAGATTGGCGAGTTAACGATCAAGCGGTTACGTGCTAAAGCAGAACAGGAACTCGGCGATCAGTTTGATATTCGCGCCTTCCACGATGCTGTGCTCGAAAATGGCTCAGTACCTATGTCGATCCTCGAACAGCAAATCAATGATTTTATTGAAGCTAAAAAGGCGACACGCTAAGTTAATCACAACCATGGGAGTCGGTATTTTCAGACTCCCATGGTTGTCTGTTACACTCTAGCAAACCATTCAAGCCAAATGATTTGCGACTGAGTATGAGCCAAGCCAAAGCGACATTTTCGACTGAACACGATTTAAATACCTCAGAGCAGCAAGCCTTCTGGCAAAGCGTTGTTCAAGACACGCTGATCACAGCTGATGGCATCACGCTGGCCTATATGATGGTCAAACATCCCCAAGCGCATACCGCAATCGTTCTCAGTAATGGCCGAGTTGAATCCTATTTAAAGTACCAAGAATTGGTCTTCGACTTGTACCAACAGGGTTACTCTGTTTATGCCATCGATCACCGTGGCCAAGGATTGTCGGATCGTATGACAATCAATACGCACATGGGCCACGTGCGAAGATTCAATGATTATATCGATGATTTTGCACTGTTTATGCAGAAGAAAGTGTTACCGCAAAACGACAAACAACTCATGCTACTTGGCCATTCAATGGGTGGCGCGATTGGCACTTTGTATCTCAAACAGCATCCCGATATTTTTACCGCCGCGGCATTTTCAGCGCCCATGTATGGCATCAAATTACCTATGCCAAAAGCATTCGTGCGCTGGTTAGCAAGTAAGCTCGATACCACTCTCAATGGCGGCGAACCTAACTATGTGCTTGGAGGACAGAACTATAAACCGGTTCCCTTCAAAGGAAATGAGCTAACCCATTGCCAAAGTAGATACCAAGCCTATCGAGACTTGTATGACGCGGCCCCTAAGTTACAACTCGGTTCCCCAACTAACCGTTGGTTGACAGAATCTTTAGATGCAGCAGACACTTGCGTACTGGCAACGGCGCAAATTCGCACGCCGATCCTGATACTGCAAGCGAGTGAAGATAAGATTGTTGATAATGCGGCCCAAAATCTTGCGGTGAGCACTCATTGCCAATTGAAGGTGATCGCAGGGGCTGCCCATGAGATTTTTATGGAAAAAGACGCCTATCGGAACCAAGCCTTAAATTATGCGCTCGACTTCTTTAAACGCTTCGCAATAAAGGACGAGGACAAACAAGCTGGATAAAGTCCGCTTGGTTTAGCGCTCGGCTGAATAAATAGCCCTGATAACCATCACAGCCAAATTCAACAAAGGCTTGATAGTGTTGGGGTGATTCAACGCCTTTAGCCACCACATGCAAATTAAACTGCTGCGCAGAGACAATTAACGCCTTCACTTTTTGTGGCATTGCGGCTAATGAATCAATACAACTCATATCCAATTTAACCGCAACTAATGGCTGGTTAGCTAAACAACTCAAAGCACTCGAGCCAGAACCGAAATGATCGAGGACGATGCCTATCCCTGCATTAACTAACTTAGACACGCGCTCAGCCACAAACTGTGGTTGCATTAACAATGCGGCCTCATTGAGCTCAATACCCAATTGATGAGCCACAATGCCATGCTCTTTAACTAACGCAACCAATGCATCAACAAAATCTGCCTGACCAAATGAGAATGCACTGATATTAAGAGTTAAAGTCGGTAAACTCCGGCCTTGGGCATGGGATGTCTGAATAAACTGACACACACGTTTAGCGACCCAAAGGTCGAGTTCAGCAATCATTCCTCCCTGTTCGGCTAACGCTACAAACTCTGCAGGTGGGATAAACTCGCCATCGGCACGATACCAACGCGTGAGCACTTCAGCCGAGACCAATTCACTGTGCGCATTCATCACAGGTTGGAACATTAACGTCATGCTATCTTGCTGTAATGCTGTCTGTAATTCCTGTTGTAACTGTTCATCACGGCTCTGACGTAAATCCATCTCAGCATGATAGAAAGCGCATCCCGCTTGCCCTGGTCGCTTAGCACTCAAGGTTGCTAGCTCGGCGCGGCGCATGACTAAAGCTGGATCTAAGGTCTCTATGCTGTCGAGCAAACAAATCCCCACATTCGCGCTGAGCTCAAAGTGATGATGACCGTAATGGAATGGTCGAGCAATCACTTGCCTTAACTCACTCGCAAGCGCTAAAGCACGACGCGCAGCCACTGAAGCATCAATCGCTAAGTCTTTCGCCAGCAAAACAAAATCACCGGACTCCAATCGACCAACGGTAATATTCTCAGTGAAATAACTCGATAGACGTGCAGCCACTTGCGTGAGTAAGCGCTCTAATTCGTGGGAGTTTAGAGTCGCGACCAAGCCTAATCTATCCATCTCAACAAGCAGCAATGCTCCCCATTGACCTGAACTATTACCTTGGGTTAAAAATTGCGACAGTCGCGCCATAAAGACATCGGGTAACATCTTGCGCCCCGTAACCGATTGATCCACAAGTTCATTAATCGCAGCATGGTTCTTGGCACTTTCTGACACATCCATATGAATGCCGATCATCCGAGTCGGACGTCCTTGAGGGTCCCAATCAACCAACATGCCGCGATCCAGCACCCACACATAATGCCCCTCTCTATGTCGCAGGCGATGGACACTTTCAAATTCCTTACTCTTACCGCTAACGTACTCCTGCAAAGCATCAAGTACGATATCCCTATCATCGGGATGTAACCGCGTTTCCCAAGTCTGGAATACGCCCGCTAATTCATCCGGTGCATAACCGATCATCTCTTTCCAGCGATCAGATAGAAAAACCTCACCCGTGCTGATATCCCAATCCCAAATACCGTTCCGCGAGCCTTCCACCGCAAACAGCCAGCGCAGTTCACTGTCATTCAACTGTTTCACAGCACGACTCAAACGTTCATGTACCTGTTGCAAACTGGCTTGCAATGATAAGACTTCTGATGAGCTCCAAGGGATCGATGTCGAAAAGGAAGAAGTCCCTACCTGTTTAGCGGCCTCACTTAATATTTGGAATGGACGGATCAACAGGAAATAGAGAATGAAGGTAAAACCAATGAGTAATAATCCACCCAGCCCCCAAACCCGCATAAAACGTTGTTGTAACTTAGCGGAAGCTTCGGCAACTAAAGGCGCTAAATCGGCTTCAAGATAAATCAAATCAACCGCACCACCATACTGAGGCAAGACGGGATAATATGCTTGAATGGTTAAACGTTCGAGATTAACGAGAATTTGTGGCAGGAAAGCCTGAACCACAGCACGATGACGAGTAGCATCATAACCATCAATGACTTGCATGGCATTGCTATCGCGCCAAACAGTATGGTTTGCAAAACGAATACGGCTATCAGCATCAACTAAGATATAAACCATAGTGCCCATATCCAGCGCAGCTAAAGAAACCTCCTGCTCGATCCGCTCCACATCCTGTAAAGCCTGCGCCGATTGAACCACATTCTGCATCCGGAACAACTGCTGCTTTATCAGTGTCGATTGTCGCTGCGCCAATTCAGCCCGCACTTGATCGCTTTCAAACAGGTACTCGCCTATGACCAACACTAAATATAGTGTCAGCATACACAGAGGGAGCAGTACCGCGAGCGAAAGCTTACGAAGCATAGGCAACAGACAGCCTTTAACAAAAATGTGAATAGTTTTGTATGCTAACGGGAAACTAACCACTAAGCAAAAGGACTTATCAAACTAAGCGAGATCTTGATGTAAATAATCAACTTAGAGTATAAAAATCTGAAATAAAGGAAGGAAAAAACGTAAAGAACTAGCGAAATGACCAGAGCTAAAACGAATAGAACAATGTTCTGTATTAACGCTGATTTAACAAATTGCAGACGCAAAAAAGCCAGCTTATTCAGCTGGCTTCGTTACATCTCAATGAGATAATTAGGCGCTTGGCAATGACCTACTCTCACATGGGGAGACCCCACACTACCATCGGCGCGTTTGCGTTTCACTTCTGAGTTCGGGATGGGATCAGGTGGTTCCACAAGGCTATTGTCACCAAGCAAATTCTGTTTATTACCGTGTCCATCTCTGGCTCACGCTAATAATAATTCGGAAAGCTGATTTTTTTGAGTCTTTAACTTTATCAAGTGTCGATATTCTGTCTAAG
>NZ_JAUOEU010000049.1:0-15608 GCF_031932105.1 Shewanella sp. SP1S1-7 | reverse complement strand
CGCGACAGAGATTAGTTTGAAAAGGAAGCTTCGGCTTCCTTTTTTGTTTAAGTGGATTATTTCACAGGTTTTGTGGATTGCATGGGATTCGCATCCTTGCTTACAAAGTCGAATAAGAATACAATCTATGGCCGATTTTTGACCCTGAGCTTATGCTATTTTGCGTTTCTAAGGGTGTTCGGAAATGCAGAGTATGATGTGGGAATTATGCCCGTCAATTAATGTGCTCTAAGCTCAGGCCGTATTGAGTAACGGAAAAACCGATGACAACAAATACTGAAAACCAGAACAATTCTCTGGATATCGTGAAGTGGGGTTTAGTGATTGTATTACTAGCCGCTGCTGTTATTGGCAATCAAATGTATAGCGAAGCCAGTGCCGTAATACGTGCGCTTAGTGTTATCGTTGCATTCGCTATTGCTGGTTTTATTGCGCTTCAGACTGTAAAAGGTAAAAAAGCGTTAGCTTTTGCCCGTGAAGCGCATATCGAAGTGCGCAAGGTTGTATGGCCGACGCGTCAAGAAGCACTAAACACCACTTTTATTGTCCTTGCAGCAACAGGTATCTTAGCTCTTATCCTTTGGGGTATGGATGCTGTGTTAATGCGAATTGTCAATTTTATCACTGGCGTATAGGCACCTCGAATGACTGAAGCTAAAGAAGCTAAAAAAAGATGGTATGTAGTGCAGGCATTCTCAGGCTATGAAGGCCGAGTTTGTAAGTCACTGATTGAATACATTAAGATGCACGGCATGGAAGAATACTTCGGCGAAGTATTGGTCCCGACTGAAGAAGTCGTTGAAATGCGTGCAGGTCAGCGTCGTAAGAGCGAACGTAAGTTTTTCCCTGGCTATGTGTTAGTCCAGATGGAAATGAACGATGACAGCTGGCATTTAGTCAAAAGCATCCCGCGTGTTTTAGGCTTTATTGGCGGAACCTCTGATCGTCCTGCCCCAATTTCCGATAAAGAAGCGGATGCAATTCTGCGTCGCTTACAAGAAACGACAGCGTCACCGACTCATAGAACTATCTTCGAGCCTGGTGAAGTGGTGCGTGTGTGTGATGGTCCATTTGCTGACTTCAACGGTACCGTTGAGGAAGTGGATTATGACAAGAGCCGCGTAAAAGTATCAGTAATGATCTTTGGTCGTTCTACGCCAGTTGAACTTGACTTTAGTCAAGTTGAAAAAGGCTGATTAAATAAAATACAAAATCCGTTTGGCAACGGGGGCGAGTTTCTATATAATCCGTCCCCGTTGTTTTCGGGGGAGCACGTCAGCATGTCGCTGATGCGCGTTTGAACCCAAACTGAGGAAATGTCAGATGGCAAAGAAGATTGATGCTTATATTAAGCTACAAGTAAAATCAGGTTCTGCGAACCCGTCACCACCAGTTGGTCCAGCTTTGGGTCAAAAAGGTGTGAACATCATGGAATTCTGTAAAGCGTTTAACGCCCGTACAGAAAAAATGGAAAAAGGCATGCCTATTCCTGTCGTGATCACTGTATACAGTGACCGTTCATTCACTTTTGAAACTAAGACTTCTCCAGCGTCTTACTTACTGAAGACTGCTGCAGGCCTGAAATCAGGTTCTCCACGTCCAAACACTCAGAAAGTGGGTACTATCGCACGCGCTAAAGTTCAAGAAATTGCTGAACTTAAAGCTGCCGATATGACTGGTGCTGACATTGAAGCGATGACTCGCTCAATCGAAGGTACTGCGCGTTCAATGGGTTTGGTTGTAGAGGATTAATATAATGGCAAAGCTAACTAAACGCATGCGCGTAATTCGCGAAAAAGTTGACGGTACTAAAAGCTACGATATCAACGAAGCTGTTGCTCTGTTAAAAGAATTAGCAACTGCAAAATTCGTTGAAAGTGTAGACGTAGCAGTTAACCTGGGTATCGACCCACGTAAATCTGACCAAAACGTTCGTGGTGCAACAGTGTTGCCACACGGTACTGGTCGTGACGTTCGCGTTGCAGTATTTACACAAGGTGCAAATGCTGAAGCGGCAAAAGCTGCTGGTGCTGAGCTAGTTGGTATGGATGATCTGGCTGAGCAAATCAAAGCCGGTGAAATGAACTTCGACGTGGTTATCGCATCTCCAGATGCAATGCGCGTTGTTGGTATGTTAGGTCAAATCTTAGGCCCACGTGGTTTAATGCCTAACCCTAAAACAGGTACAGTAACACCAAACGTTGCTGAAGCTGTTAAGAATGCCAAGGCTGGTCAAGTTCGTTACCGTAACGACAAGAACGGTATTATCCACACTACTATCGGTAAAGTGGATTTCACACCAGTTCAATTGAAAGAAAACTTGGAAGCGTTGATCTCTGCACTGAAAAAGGCTAAGCCTGCAGTTGCTAAAGGTGTATACGTGAAAAAGGTTAGCATCTCTACCACTATGGGTGCAGGTGTTGCAGTTGATCAAGCTACGCTTGAGACAACCATATAATTTTACAAGGTGAGCGTATTAATCTATAATGCGCGCACTTTGTGGGTTGAAGCCTGTTTTATCGCCGTTTAATTGGTTGTAACTCAGGTTTCCGTCCAAGACCGCAGGTGTTTTTTGTAAAAATAACTTAATTTCCTGCGTAGACGGTGTCAGGCCCCAGCTAAATTTTTTTACTGGATAATCTGCACCGTAAGTCACTAAATACATAAGTATTTAGTATGGTAAATACTAGGGAATACCCTAGGTAGAATCCAGGAGTAAAGCCAATGGCATTAAGACTCGAAGACAAAAAAGCGATTGTTGCTGAAGTCAACGAAGCTGCCAAAGGTGCGCTATCTGCAGTTGCCGCTGATTCTCGCGGTGTGACTGTAGGTGCTATGACCGGTCTGCGTAAAAAAGCTCGCGAAGCTGGTGTATATGTACGTGTAGTACGTAACACATTGGCTCGTCGTGCTGTTGAAGGTACAGCTTTTGAGTGCCTAGCAGAAACGTTCACTGGCCCAACTTTGATTGCTTTTTCTTTAGAGCACCCAGGTGCTGCAGCACGTCTGTTAAAAGACTTTGCTAAAGAACAAGCTAACTTCGAAGTTAAAGGCGCAGCCTTTGAAGGGAATTTCATCCCTGCAGCTGAAATTGATCGTTTGGCGAAACTGCCAACATACGAAGAAGCACTAGCTCAGTTAATGATGACTATGAAAGAAGCATCTGCTGGCAAGTTCGTTCGTACACTGGCCGCCCTGCGCGATCAAAAACAAGAAGCCGCTTAATTTCAAGCTGGCTGCTTAATAAAATTGAATTCAGAACAATAGGAAACATTTGTTATGTCTATCACTAAAGACCAAATCTTAGAAGCCTTTGCAGCTATGTCTGTAATGGAAGTTGTTGAACTGATCGAAGCAATGGAAGAGAAGTTCGGCGTTTCTGCCGCTGCTGCTGTTGTTTCTGGTGGCGCTGAAGCTGCTGTTGTTGAAGAACAAACAGAATTCAACGTAATCCTGACTGCTCACGGCGACAACAAAGTTGCTGTTATTAAAGCAATCCGTGGCGCAACAGGTTTAGGCCTGAAAGAAGCTAAAGCTATGTCTGAAGCTGCTCCAGTAGCAGTTAAAGAAGGCGTTTCTAAAGAAGAAGCTGAAGCTCTGAAGAAAGAACTTACTGAAGCTGGTGCTTCTGTAGAAATCAAGTAAGCTATTATTTAGCTTGCTCACCCAAGCCACTTGGGTGGAGGCTGGCGGTTTTTTAACCGTCGGCCTTTTTTGCGCTATATGCGCTGGCGATTTTTTTTCACCGTTTGTCGCCAAATTTTGCAGTCCCTAGCAGAGATTACTGGTTAGGTTCTTGCCATCAACGGTGATGGGCAAACGTGCTGAATTTAATAGCATAAGTTATTTATTCAGTCTTGGTCACATCTCGTAAGCAGAGGAAACCCATGGTTTACTCCTATTCTGAAAAGAAGCGTATTCGCAAAGACTTTGGTAAGCGTCCAAAAGTTTTGGATATCCCTTATTTATTGTCTATCCAGCTAGACTCTTTTAAGAAGTTCACCGATCAAGATCCTACCGGTGAGCGCGGTTTAGAAGCCGCCTTCCGTAGCGTTTTTCCCATCAAGAGCTTTTCTGGTAATTCAGAACTGCAATACGTCAGCTATAAGCTTGGCGAGCCTGTTTTTGATGTGAAAGAGTGTCAGATCCGTGGTGTTACGTACTCAGCTCCACTACGCGTTAAATTACGCATGGTGTTGTATGACCGTGAAGCTGCGGCGGGCACAGTAAAAGATATTAAAGAACAAGAAGTCTACATGGGTGATATCCCATTGATGACGGATAACGGTACTTTTGTTATCAACGGTACTGAGCGTGTAATCGTATCTCAATTACACCGTTCTCCAGGCGTGTTCTTTGATCATGACCGTGGTAAAACCCACTCATCAGGTAAGGTGCTGTATAACGCACGTATTATTCCTTACCGTGGTTCATGGCTTGACTTTGAATTCGATCCTAAAGATGCACTATTTGTGCGTATTGACCGTCGCCGAAAATTGCCTGCGACCATCATGTTACGTGCATTAGAATATTCTACTCAAGAGATCCTCGATCTGTTCTTTGAACGCGTTGAGTTCAAGATCAAGAAAGATACTCTGGTTATGGCTTTGGTTCCTGAGCGTCTGCGTGGCGAAACTGCCAGCTATGACATCAAGGATGCTGAAGGTTCTGTATTGGTTGAAGCTGGTCGTCGTATCACTGCGCGCCACATTCGCCAATTAGAAAAAACCAATACCACTGAGCTCGAAGTGCCAGTTGAATATATCGTGGGCAAATATGCTGCTCAGGATTATATCGATCCGGATACAGGTGAAGTTTTAGTCTCTGCCAACAGTGAAATTAGCCTAGAAGATCTGGCTAAATTATCATTGGCCGGTATTAAAGAACTCAGCACCTTGTATATCAACGAGCTAGATCATGGTGCTTATATTTCAGATACGCTGCGTATCGATTCAACCACTAACCGCTTAGAAGCACTGGTTGAAATCTATCGTATGATGCGTCCTGGCGAGCCACCAACCAAAGATGCTGCCGAAGCACTATTCCAGAACTTGTTCTTCAGTGAAGAGCGTTATGACCTGTCTAAAGTCGGTCGTATGAAGTTCAACCGTCGTCTCAGCATTCCTGATGACGAAGGTAGCGGTGTATTGTCTAAAGAAGACATCGTCGCGGTAATGAAGAACATCATTCATATCCGTAACGGTTTCGACGAAGTCGATGATATCGATCACTTAGGCAACCGTCGTATTCGTAGCGTCGGTGAAATGGCTGAAAACCAATTCCGCGTAGGTTTAGTCCGTGTTGAGCGCGCCGTGCGTGAACGTCTATCTTTAGGCGATCTGAACGAGCTGATGCCACAAGACTTGATTAACGCTAAGCCAATTTCTGCTGCTGTGAAAGAGTTCTTCGGTTCTTCTCAGCTGTCACAATTCATGGACCAAAACAACCCGCTGTCAGAAGTAACGCATAAGCGTCGTATTTCTGCTCTTGGCCCCGGTGGTTTGACTCGTGAACGTGCAGGCTTCGAAGTCCGCGACGTACATCCAACGCATTATGGTCGTTTATGTCCAATTGAGACCCCTGAAGGTCCAAACATTGGTCTAATCAACTCATTAGCAAGCTTTGCCCGTACTAACTCATACGGCTTCCTAGAAACGCCATACCGCAAGGTTATCGACGGCGTGATTACTGACGAAGTGGAATACTTGTCAGCAATCGAAGAAGGTCGTTATGTGATCGCACAGGCGAACATTGAAGTTGACGCGAACGGTCGTATGGCAGAAGAGCAAATTGCTTGTCGTCATAAAGGTGAATCTACCTTTATGCGCGCTGCTGACATCCAGTATATGGACGTTTCGCCACAGCAGATCATTTCAGTTGCTGCGTCGCTCATCCCGTTCTTAGAACACGATGATGCTAACCGTGCATTGATGGGTGCGAACATGCAACGTCAAGCCGTACCAACACTGCGCTCTGAAAAGCCGCTAGTAGGTACTGGTATTGAACGTACACTCGCTGTTGACTCAGGTGTTGTGGTTGTTGCTAAGCGTGGTGGCTTCATTGACTACGTTGATGCGAGCCGTATCGTTGTTAAAGTAAATGAAGATGAGCTGCGCCCAGGCGAAGCCGGTATCGACATTTATAACCTGACTAAGTACACCCGTTCTAACCAAAACACTTGTATCAACCAACGCCCTTGTTGTGCTGTTGGTGAGCCAGTGGTTCGCGGTGACGTGTTAGCAGACGGTCCGTCTACTGACTTAGGTGATTTAGCCCTTGGCCAGAACATGCGTATCGCGTTCATGCCTTGGAACGGTTACAACTTCGAAGACTCGATCTTAATTTCTGAGCGCGTTGCGCAAGAAGATCGTTTCACCACTATCCACATTCAGGAGCTGTCTTGTATCGCTCGTGATACTAAGTTGGGTAGCGAAGAAATCACAGCTGATATTCCAAACGTTGGTGAGTCTGCTCTGTCGAAACTCGACGAGTCAGGTATCGTTTACATTGGTGCAGAAGTGAAGGGTGGCGATATTCTGGTTGGTAAAGTGACGCCAAAAGGCGAAACACAGCTGACGCCAGAAGAGAAGTTACTCCGTGCTATCTTCGGTGAGAAAGCGTCTGACGTTAAAGACAGTTCACTGCGTGTTCCTAACTCTGTTAAGGGCACTATCATCGACGTTCAGGTATTTACCCGTGACGGCGTTGAAAAAGACAAGCGTGCAGTTGAAATCGAAGAGATGCACATTGCCCAAGCTCGTAAAGACTTAGGCGAAGAGTTCAAGATCCTTGAAGAAGGTGTTTTGAGCCGTGCACGTAACCTGTTAATCGGTGCTGGTTTCACTGAAGCGCAAATTGCTGCGTTGCCACGTAAAGATGTTTTGATTCAAGTCATTGACGATGAAGCAAAACAAACTGAACTTGAGCAATTAGCTGAACAGCATGAAGAGCTGAAAGCTGACTTCGATAAGAAGTTTGAAATCAAACGTCGCAAGATCACCCAAGGTGATGACTTGGCTCCAGGCGTACTCAAGATCGTTAAGGTTTATTTAGCGGTTAAGCGTACTATCCAACCTGGTGACAAGATGGCGGGTCGTCACGGTAACAAGGGTGTTATCTCTAAGATTTGCCCAATCGAAGACATGCCGTATGACGAACAAGGTAACCCAGTAGACATCGTATTGAACCCGCTAGGTGTTCCATCACGTATGAACATTGGTCAGGTACTTGAAGTCCATATGGGCGCCGCTGCCAAAGGTATTGGTAACAAGATCACTGCGATGCTTGAAGAACAGCGCGAGCTGGCTGAAGTTCGTGGCTACATCAAGCAAGTTTATGAATTAGGTGACGAAGTGCAACAGCGCGTCGATATCGATTCATTCACTGATGATGAAGTATTACGTCTTGCGACTAACCTGAAAGGCGGTATCCCGATTGCAACTCCTGCATTCGACGGTGCTAAAGAGAAAGAGATCAAGCAGATGCTTGAACTTGCAGGTTTGCCAACCTCTGGTCAGTTGAAGTTGTTTGATGGTCGTACCGGTAACGAATTTGAGCGTCAAGTAACTGTTGGTTACATGTACATGCTCAAACTGAACCACTTAGTTGATGACAAGATGCACGCCCGTTCTACCGGTTCGTACAGCTTAGTGACTCAACAACCACTGGGCGGTAAAGCTCAGTTCGGTGGTCAGCGTTTCGGTGAGATGGAAGTGTGGGCACTAGAAGCATACGGTGCCGCTTATACGCTTCAAGAAATGCTCACCGTTAAATCGGATGACGTTAACGGTCGTACTCAGATGTATAAGAACATCGTCGACGGTAACCATCAGATGCAACCTGGCATGCCAGAGTCCTTCAACGTGTTACTGAAGGAGATCCGTTCACTCGGTATTAATATCGAGTTGGATCAGGCATAAGCGCAGGCCTTTAGCCGCGTTTGGCAAACAGAATGGTGCTCCGTGCGAGCGGAGCACCCGGTTTAACTCCTTCAGGAGAGAAACGTGAAAGACTTATTAAAGTTTCTGAAACAGCAAAGCAAGACTGAAGAATTTAACGGCATCAAAATTGGTCTGGCATCGCCTGATCTGATCCGTTCTTGGTCTTTTGGTGAAGTTAAGAAGCCAGAAACCATCAACTACCGTACCTTCAAGCCTGAGCGTGAAGGTCTGTTCTGTGCGCGTATCTTTGGCCCAGTCAAAGATTACGAATGTTTGTGCGGTAAGTACAAACGTTTGAAGCACCGTGGTGTTATTTGTGAAAAGTGTGGCGTTGAAGTAACCCAAACTAAAGTACGTCGTGAGCGTATGGGTCACATCGAACTGGCTAGCCCAGTTGCGCACATTTGGTTCTTAAAATCACTACCGTCACGTATCGGCTTAATGCTGGATATGACGCTGCGTGATATTGAACGCGTACTGTATTTTGAATCATTTGTCGTGATCGAGCCTGGCATGACCAGCCTTGAGCGTGGCCAAATGCTGACAGAAGAAACTTATCTGGATGCATTAGAAGAATACGGTGATGAGTTCGAAGCTAAAATGGGTGCCGAAGCAGTGCTTGAACTGTTACGTGCTATCGATTTAGCGAAAGAAATCGAACAAATGCGTGAAGAATTGCCTTCAATCAACTCTGAGACTCGTCGCAAGAAAGTGACTAAACGTCTTAAGTTGATGGAAGCATTCTACACTTCAGGCAACAAGCCTGAGTGGATGATCTTAAAAGTACTGCCTGTGTTACCACCTGACTTACGTCCATTGGTACCGCTCGATGGCGGCCGCTTCGCGACTTCAGATCTTAACGACCTGTATCGCCGCGTGATCAACCGTAACAACCGTTTGAAGCGTCTGTTAGATTTAGCTGCGCCAGACATTATCGTACGCAACGAAAAGCGTATGTTACAAGAGTCTGTTGATGCGCTATTAGATAACGGTCGTCGTGGTCGTGCTATTACCGGTTCTAACAAACGTCCTCTGAAATCTTTGGCCGATATGATCAAAGGTAAGCAAGGTCGTTTCCGTCAGAACTTATTGGGTAAGCGCGTTGACTATTCTGGTCGTTCGGTCATTACCGTAGGTCCTACTCTACGTCTGCACCAATGTGGTCTTCCTAAGAAGATGGCATTGGAACTGTTCAAGCCATTCATCTATGGCAAGCTAGAAGGTCGTGGCTTAGCTACTACCATCAAAGCAGCTAAGAAGATGGTTGAGCGTGAAGTGGCGGAAGTATGGGACGTTCTGGATGAAGTGATCCGCGAACATCCAGTGATGCTCAACCGTGCACCAACACTGCACAGACTGGGTATCCAAGCATTCGAACCAGTACTGATTGAAGGTAAAGCCATCCAGTTACACCCACTCGTTTGTGCGGCATACAACGCCGACTTCGACGGTGACCAAATGGCGGTACACGTACCGTTAACACTGGAAGCGCAGCTTGAAGCCCGTGCCCTGATGATGTCTACCAACAACATCCTGTCACCAGCCAACGGCGAGCCTGTTATCACCCCGTCTCAAGACGTGGTATTGGGTCTGTACTATACCAGCCGTGAGCGTATTAACGGCCGTGGTGAAGGTATGGCATTTATGTCTGTTGCTGAAGTTGAAAAAGCTTACGCAACTGGCGCTGCTGAACTGCATGCCCGCGTTAAAGTGCGTATCACTGAAACCATTATTGGTGACGCAGGTGAACGTACTGAACAACGTCGTATCGTTGATACTACTGTGGGTCGTGCTCTGCTGTCATTGATTCTGCCAGCAGGTTTGTCATTTGATCTGGTTAACCAGAACATGGGCAAAAAGCAGATCTCTAAACTGTTGAACACCTGTTATCGTCAACTGGGTCTGAAAGATACTGTTATCTTCGCTGACCAATTGATGTATACCGGTTTCCGTTTTGC
The DNA here is from genome assembly GCF_031932105.1 of Shewanella sp. SP1S1-7. NCBI lineage: Bacteria > Pseudomonadati > Pseudomonadota > Gammaproteobacteria > Alteromonadales > Shewanellaceae > Shewanella > Shewanella sp. SP1S1-7. The sequence continues at coordinate 5,710 of NZ_JAUOEU010000049.1, read as the reverse complement.
AACCATCTCTGGTGCCTCTGTCGGTATCGATGACATGGTTATTCCAGACGAGAAATACACCTTAGTTGCTGATGCAGAAGCGGAAGTTCTTGAAATTCAAGAGCAGTTCCAATCTGGTCTAGTTACAGCTGGTGAGCGTTACAACAAAGTTATCGATATCTGGGCAAGTGCCAACGAAAAAGTTTCTAAAGCTATGATGGAAAACCTGTCAACTGAGACAGTGATTAACCGTGATGGTGTTGAAGAGAAACAAGCCTCGTTTAACAGCATCTATATGATGGCTGACTCAGGCGCTCGTGGTAGTGCCGCACAGATCCGTCAGTTGGCGGGTATGCGTGGTCTGATGGCTAAGCCAGACGGCTCAATCATCGAAACGCCAATTACCGCTAACTTCCGTGAAGGTCTAAACGTACTCCAGTACTTTATTTCTACTCACGGTGCGCGTAAAGGTCTAGCCGATACGGCATTGAAGACAGCGAACTCGGGTTACCTGACTCGTCGTCTTGTAGACGTTGCACAAGATTTAGTGGTTATCGAAGACGATTGTGGTACTCACGAAGGTCTAACCATGAAACCGCTGATTGAAGGTGGTGATGTGGTTGAGCCGTTACGTGAACGCGTACTGGGTCGTGTAGTTGCGATTGATGTGTTCTATCCAGGCACTGAAGACGTACTCGCACCACGTAACACGCTACTCGACGAAGCATGGTGTGACAAGTTAGAAGAGCATTCAATCGACGAAGTGATTGTTCGTTCTGTTATTTCTTGTGATACCGATTTCGGTGTGTGTGCAGCTTGTTACGGTCGTGACTTGGCTCGTGGTCATATTATTAACCACGGTGAAGCCATCGGTGTTGTGGCAGCACAATCTATCGGTGAACCAGGTACACAGTTAACGATGCGTACGTTCCACATCGGTGGTGCGGCATCGAGAGCATCTGCAGAAAACAATGTCCAAGTGAAAAACTCGGGTTCATTGAAACTGCATAATGCTAAGCATGTTACTAACAGTGACGGCAAACTGGTTATCGTTTCTCGTTCTTCTGAGCTGGCCGTTATTGACGAGCTGGGTCGTGAGAAAGAGCGTTATAAAGTGCCATACGGTACTGTGCTCGAGAAGCTAGAAGAAGCCGCTGTTGAAGCGGGCGATGTTATCGCTAACTGGGATCCACATACTCACCCAATCATTTCTGAAGTGGCGGGTAGTATCAAGTTCGTAGACATGATTGACGGTGTTACTATGACACGTCAAACAGACGAACTAACGGGTCTGTCATCAATCGTGATCCTTGACGTTGGTCAGCGTGGTACTGCGGGTAAAGAAATGCGCCCAATGATCCGTCTGCTTGGCGCTAACGGTAGCGATTTAATGATCCCAGGTACTGAAGTACCTGCACAGTACTTCTTACCAGGTAGTGCGATCGTTAACTTAGAAGATAACGCGCAAATCAACGTGGGTGACGCTTTAGCTCGTATTCCTCAGGAATCGTCTAAAACACGCGACATCACCGGTGGTCTGCCACGCGTTGCTGACTTGTTCGAAGCGCGTAAGCCAAAAGAGCCTGCTATTCTGGCGGAGATCTCTGGTACCATCTCGTTTGGTAAAGAGACCAAAGGTAAGCGTCGTTTGGTGATTACACCTGCTGATGGCGGCGATCACTATGAAGAGATGATCCCTAAGTGGCGTAACTTAAACGTGTTCGAAGGTGAAAAAGTCGAACGTGGTGAAGTTATCGCTGACGGTCCAGAAGCGGCACACGACATTCTGCGTCTTCGTGGTATCCACAACGTAGCTAACTACATTGTGAACGAAGTACAGGACGTTTACCGTCTGCAAGGCGTGAAGATCAACGATAAGCATATCGAAGTGATCATCCGTCAGATGCTGCGTAAGTGTCTTATCACTTCTGCCGGTGACACTGAGTTCCTTGAAGGGGAACAAGCTGAAGTGTCACGCGTTAAGATCGCTAACCGCGAACTGATCGCCCAAGGTAAAGTGCCTGCGACCTTTGAACGTGAACTACTGGGTATTACTAAAGCATCTCTGGCAACAGAATCCTTTATCTCAGCAGCATCGTTCCAAGAAACCACGCGCGTACTGACCGAAGCTGCCGTAGGTGGTAAGAGCGATCAATTACGTGGTCTGAAAGAAAACGTTATCGTTGGCCGACTGATCCCAGCCGGTACCGGTTACGCTTATCACAAGACTCGTAATGAAGCGCGTGCGAAGAAAAACGAACCTGTAGTAGTGAATAAGATCACTGCAAGTGAAGCCGAACAGAACTTGGCCGATCTCTTAAACCTGGCTGGTAGCCAAGATTAAGTAATCAGTTTGTTATAAAAAGGCGCCTATGGCGCCTTTTTTCTTGGAATATGCCGCAAAAGTTGGCTATTTCTTGACAGTCAGGCATTACCTTTCTAAAATTCCGCGTCCCACCATTGTGGGATATAGATTTTTCACACCTTATCGTTGAGTTTGATTCAACTGACTCGGAGCTATACATGGCAACTGTAAACCAGTTGGTACGTAAGCCACGCGCGCCAAAAGTCGACAAGACTAACGTGCCTGCGTTGAATGCGTGCCCGCAAAAACGTGGTGTTTGTACACGTGTGTACACAACTACCCCTAAAAAACCAAACTCTGCACTACGTAAAGTAGCTCGTGTGCGTCTAACTAACGGTTTCGAAGTGACTTCGTACATCGGCGGTGAAGGCCACAACCTGCAGGAACATAGCGTGATCTTAATCCGTGGTGGTCGTGTTAAAGACTTACCAGGTGTGCGTTATCACACTATTCGTGGCGCATTAGACTGTGCAGGCGTGACTTCACGTCGCCAAAGCCGTTCTAAATACGGTGCTAAGCGTCCTAAGTCTTAACTTATCCGTTAAGTAAGGCCAAGCTAGTTTTATTTTGAGAATTCCAGTTTTGGAAATCCCTGAAGCATACGGAGAATTGTTATGCCAAGACGTCGCGTTGTAGGACAACGTAAAATCCTACCAGATCCAAAGTTTCACAGTGAGTTGCTGGCTAAGTTCATCAACGTCATTATGCAAGACGGCAAAAAGTCGACTGCAGAAAAAATTATTTACAAGGCACTAGATGTTGTCGCTGAAAAGAAAAGCGAAAACCATTTAGTTATCCTTGAAGCAGCCCTGGACAACGTTCGCCCATCAGTCGAAGTTAAATCTCGTCGCGTTGGTGGTTCTACGTACCAGGTACCATGTGAAGTTCGTCCTGTGCGTCGTAACGCACTGGCGATGCGCTGGTTAGTTGAAGCTGCTCGTAAGCGTGGTGAAAAATCTATGGCTTTACGTCTAGCAGGTGAAATGCTGGATGCGTCTGAAAACAAAGGTACTGCTGTTAAGAAGCGTGAAGACGTGCATCGCATGGCTGAAGCTAACAAAGCCTTTGCTCATTACCGTTGGTAATATGATGGTGTGGGCTTAGGCCCACACCATGTTGTTGATATTGCCAAGACTTCGGTCTTGGTGGAGAGGGTATAATAGTGGCTCGTACAACCCCAATTGAGCGTTATCGTAATATCGGTATTTGTGCTCATGTTGACGCAGGTAAAACCACCACAACAGAACGTGTTCTGTTCTATACCGGTTTGTCTCATAAAATCGGTGAGGTGCATGACGGCGCCGCTACCACAGACTGGATGGTTCAAGAGCAAGAGCGTGGTATCACTATCACCTCGGCTGCGGTAACCACATTCTGGCGTGGTATGGATGCTCAATTCACTGAACACCGCATCAATATCATCGATACCCCTGGTCACGTTGACTTTACTATTGAAGTTGAACGGTCTCTGCGAGTCCTCGACGGCGCTGTTGTCGTTTTCTGTGGTTCATCTGGTGTTGAACCTCAGTCAGAAACAGTGTGGCGTCAAGCTGATAAATACCGCGTTCCACGCTTAGTATTTGTCAACAAAATGGACCGTGCAGGTGCTGACTTTGAACGTGTAGTGAAGCAAATTAGAACTCGTCTTGGAGCCACTTGTGTGCCTATTCAATTGAATATTGGCGCAGAAGAAAACTTCAAAGGTGTGATCGACTTAATTAAGATGAAAGCTATTAACTGGAATGAATCAGACCAGGGTATGACTTTCACTCATGAGGAGATCCCTGCAGAGTTAGCGGCTAAAGCGGCTGAAATGCATGAGTATCTAGTTGAAGTAGCCGCCGAATCTTCGGATGAACTGATGGATAAGTACCTTGAAGAAGGCACGCTATCAGAAGACGAAATTAAAAAGGCGCTACGTCAGCGTACTATAAATAATGAAATCGTTTTAGCGACTTGTGGTTCTGCATTTAAGAACAAAGGCGTTCAAGCGGTACTTGATGCGGTTATTGAATTCTTGCCAGCGCCCATTGATGTGCCTCCAATTAAGGGCATCGATGAGAACGACCAAGAAGTAGAACGCCCATCAGATGACAATGCGCCTTTTGCTGCATTGGCATTTAAGATTGCTACAGATCCATTCGTAGGAACTTTGACCTTTATTCGCGTGTACTCTGGCGTACTCGAATCAGGTTCGGGCGTTTACAACTCTGTCAAACAGAAGCGTGAACGCGTAGGTCGCATGGTGCAAATGCACGCAAACGATCGTACTGAGCTGAAAGAAGTCCGTGCTGGTGATATCGCTGCGGCGATTGGTTTAAAAGAAGTGACTACGGGTGATACGCTTTGTGATAACGATCATAGAGTGATCTTGGAACGTATGGAGTTCCCAGAACCAGTAATTACCATTGCCGTTGAGCCTAAGTCAAAAGCCGACCAGGATAAAATGGGTATCGCGTTGCAAAAGCTTGCAGCGGAAGATCCATCATTCCGAGTTGAAACTGACGAAGAATCATCACAAACTCTGATTTCGGGTATGGGTGAGTTACACTTAGACATCATCGTTGACCGTATGCGTCGCGAATTTGGTGTTGAATGTAACGTAGGTAAGCCACAAGTGGCGTACCGCGAGACTATCCGAGCGTCAGTAGAAGCTGAAGGTAAATTTGTACGCCAATCAGGTGGTCGTGGACAATTCGGTCACGTTTGGTTAAAACTAGAGCCTAATGAAGAAGGCGCTGGTTACGAATTTGTCAATGCAGTTGTGGGAGGTGTGATTCCTCGTGAATTCATTCCTGCGGTTGATAAAGGTATCCAAGAACAGATGAAGAATGGCGTTCTCGCTGGCTTCCCTGTGTTGGACGTGAAGGTCACTCTATTCGACGGTTCATATCATGATGTGGACTCGAATGAAATGGCGTTCAAAATTGCAGGTTCTATGGGCTTCAAAAAGGGTGCGCTTGAAGCAAACCCTGCGTTGCTCGAACCTTGCATGAAAGTTGAAGTAACTACCCCTGAAAATTATATGGGTGACGTCGTTGGTGATTTAAACCGTCGTCGTGGCTTGATTGAGGGGATGGATGATGGCTTTGGTGGCATCAAAATAGTCCATGCTGTAGTGCCTCTTTCTGAAATGTTTGGTTACGCAACTGATTTGCGCTCTGCTACTCAGGGTCGCGCTTCATACTCTATGGAGTTCTTGAAGTACTCTGATGCACCGCAAAACATTGCAAAAGCGATTATTGAATCTCGTAGCTAATATCCAGTTACGACATAAATGTTATTATGGTCCAGCACTGACTGGACTATTCTGAAAAGAAAGGAATATATCGTGGCAAAAGCTAAATTTGAACGTATTAAGCCTCA
>NZ_JAUOEU010000048.1:0-17113 GCF_031932105.1 Shewanella sp. SP1S1-7 | reverse complement strand
CCTGTGGCGACAAGTTTAACTGTGACGTTAGAGGAAGATAGTTCTGTGGCTATCACCCTTGCGGCAGAGGATGTGGATAATGATCCGCTCACCTATGAAGTGGTGAGTCAGCCAGAATCCGGCACCTTAGAGCAACATGGCACTGTTTGGTTATATACCCCTGAGAAGGATTTCACTGGAACAGACGTGTTTAGCTTTATTGCTAAGGATGCCGAGCTGAGTTCAGAGCCTGCAACTGTCACGATTAACGTCACACCAGTGAATGATGATCCGCAGGCGGTTGATGACGACTACACATTAACAAGTACCGCCAACGATATTTATGCGCTTGCGGTGCTCGCGAACGATGTTGATGTCGATGGTGATACCTTAACGATTGATGGTGCGGCTGCGGATATCGGCAGTGTGCAAATCACCAGTGAGGGCTTGAGCTTTACTGCGCCTGAAGCGTATGTCGGGCCTGTGGCGCTTCGCTATACCATCAGTGATGGTAACAAGGGGCGTGCAAGTGCCAAAGTGAATGTATTGATTGAAGGCGCGGAGTCGGAAAATCAGCCAGTGATCACTTTGCCTGACGATGTTGATGTGAATGCGACGGGCCTATTTACTCGCGTTAAACTTGGTTTCGCGAAAGCGGTCGATCGTAATGGTCATCCATTGCCAGTTTCTCTAGTGAATAAGAGTCTGTTCTTTGCACCAGGCAGCTACTTAGCTTACTGGCAAGCTGTAGATCGCGATGGTAATAAGGCGATCAAGGCTCAAAAAGTGAAAGTACATCCACTGATTTCCTTGAGTAAAGATCAGCTTGTGGGTGAGGGCAATGAGGTAGTGGTGAGTGTGCACCTTAATGGCGTCGCACCCGTATATCCACTTTCTGTGCCTTATACCGTTTCAGGCTCTGCAGGTAGCAGCGATCATGATTTGGTTGATGGGGTGGTCGAGGTGACATCGGGTCAACAAGCTGAGATCCGCTTTAGAACCTTTGAAGATGGTGAGGTCGAAGGGGATGAGGATGTGCTGATTAGTCTAGACCCAAGCTTGAATTTGGGCAGTAAGCAGCAAACTCAGGTGCTCATCACTGAAGCGAATATTGCGCCTAAGGTGACGTTGGATGTTACCCAAGCGGGAGCGCACCAATTTATCGTGGCGCAAAATGGCGGTGATGTTCGCATTAATGCTGATATCAGTGATGCCAATATACAGGACAGCCTAGCGTCAACATGGGCAAGCGGTTCGCTGAACTTACAATCCGATGATGCGGGTATGTTCTTCTCTCCAGTCTCTGTCCTGCCGGGCATTTATCCTGTGAGTGTGACGGTCACTGATAATGGTTTGCCAGCGCTGTCTACCACAGAGAAAGTCTACATTGTGGTGCGTTCAAGCTTACCTGTATTGACTGGCGCAGACACGGACGGTGATTTGATCCCTGATGTTCAAGAAGGCTTTACCGATACGGATGGTGACGGTATTCCTGATTATTTGGATGCGGTCAACGACTGTAACATTATGCCTGAAGGTGAATTGCAGCCTGTGTACTTCTTAGCTGAGGGTCAGGCTGGCGTGTGCTTACGCTTAGGTAATATTGCACTGATGCAAGAGCAAAGTGGTATTCAACTATTACCTGATCTTGTCCCAGAAGACAGCATAGCGGCCAATGTCGGCGGTATTTTTGACTTCATCGCGACGGGATTGCCACAACAAGGGCAGAGTTACAGTCTGGTGATACCACAACGTTCGCCAGTTCCTGCCAATGCGGTATATCGTAAGTATCAAGCCCAAAATGGTTGGAAGGATTTTGTGATTGATACGCGCAATAGTGTCGCCAGTAGTGAAGGTGAGCGTGGTTTCTGTCCTCCACCGGGAGACAGTCGTTGGACTTCTGGATTAACTGAAGGCCATTGGTGTGTGCAGTTAACCATAGAAGATGGTGGACCAAACGATGACGATGGCGTCGCTAACCGTACTATCGTCGATCCAAGTGGCGTGTCCGTGATACTCAATGGCAACCATTTACCGGTGGCGAACCCAGATACGGCCTCTTTACCTTGGAATCAGAGCCTCGATGTTGATGTGCTCGCCAATGATACCGATGGTGATGGTGATGCCTTGACAGTTACACAAGTGACTAGCGAGTTTGGTACCGCCGTCATCTTGGCTAATCAGCAGCTGAGTTACACGCCAGCAACCGATTTCATCGGTACGGATGTGCTGGTGTATAGCATTACCGATGGAAAAGGTGGCACTGCGAGTAGTGAGTTGACTGTGGTAGTGAGTGGCAATACCGCGCCAACGACAGTCAACGACAGCGCCGCAACCGACGACAGAACGAGCTTGCTACTCGATGTGTTGAGTAATGACAGCGATCCAGATGGCAATGCTTTAACCTTAGTCAGCGCAACCGCGCAGCAAGGGACAGTATCCATTGAGACTAACAAGCTGCGTTATATCCCTAAAACAGGATTCGATGGTGTCGATACTGTGAGCTATCGGATTAGTGATGGGCTGGGTGGTGAGGCAATAGGACAAGTGTTGATTACTGTTAAAGCCTATCAAGAAGTGGTGATTGATAACAAATCGGGTGGAGGTAGTATGGCCTTGTGGGCATTAGGCTTGATCGTTGCGACGGGTTTAATTCGCCGCCGTGAATTACATAAAGTGGTCTTGGGTGCTGTGTTGCTCGCCAGCACAGTGACTCAAGCGAATTCCGCTGATAACTGGTATGTCGAGGGCTTTGTCGGCCAAGCTCAGGTTGATAGCGGCAGACGAGAGTTACAGTCTGACGCTGCAGCTGGCGTAGTGACATCGGTTGATGACAAGGATACTGCGTTTGGCTTAAGTGTGGGTTATCAATGGACTCCCATGGTGGCAATCGAATTAGGCTATGCCGACTTTGGTGATGGGCGTGCGCGGATTGAGGGCGCAAGTCTGATTCCGGCGCAATATCATGAGCAGGTCAAAGCCGTGACGCCAGTACTGGCTGATGGCGTGATGTTGGGATTACGTTTTACCTTACTGCAGCATGATGCTTGGCGGTTTGAAGTACCTATCGGATTATTTCGATGGCAAGCGGATATCAGTAGCACTATGGGCAATAGCCGTTTAACCACAGAACTCGATGGCACTGATTGGTATGCCGGTGTGCGGTTTAGCTATCAAGTGAGCGACGCTTGGTCAGTTGGCTTGGGGTATCAGTATGTGGATATCGAGCCGAATGACTTCCTCAGTTACCAGCTCAATCTACGTTATCAATTTTAAGCGTTAGCATATCAAAAGGGGCATTCGCCCCTTTTTACTCTCTAATAGAAACATCATATTTGAGAATATTTTGAAGGTGTTCACTTAAGGCTGGGCTTGGTTTGTGATGCATATCGCAAAGGATTTGTGGCTTACCCTTAGGAGCATGTAACAAATTCAGGTTGTAGATTAAAGACAGGATAGTAAGATTGTCACTTATCTTATTTAATTTATCGCTTTTTTATCTAGAGGCAGTTATGTCGCAGCGGCAGAATAAGCCGGAAATATTGCATACCGAAGTTGTCGCGAAAAGCCGATTATTTCAAATTGAGCAAGTGCATCTTAAGTTCTCAAATGGTGTCGAACGCCAATACGAGCGTATGAAAGGCGGTAGTCGTGGCGCTGTGATGATAGTGCCTATTCATCAAGGGCAAATGCTACTGGCACGCGAATATGCAGCCGGAACCGATAATTACGAGCTCGGGTTTCCTAAAGGTCTTATCGACCCTGGTGAATCGCCAGTCGAAGCGGCTAACCGTGAATTGCAGGAAGAAATTGGCTTTGGGGCGAATAAGCTCACGCTATTGAAAGAACTTAGCCTAGCGCCAGGTTATTTCTCTAGTAAGATGCAAATTTTTCTTGCAGAAGATCTGTATGAGAGTCGCCTTGAAGGTGATGAACCGGAACCCATTGATGTGGTGCCTTGGGCGCTCGCCGATTGGGAGGCCCTGCTCGATGATGTCGATTTTTCCGAATCCCGTAGTGTGAGTGCGTTGTTTTTAGCGCAAAAGTATTTATACCTTAAATAATCTTTTTCCTTTTAAGCGTTCAAAGCTGAAACGCTTGCAAAACATTCGCGAACTTTGCGATTGGAGTTGTTATGAAGCCAGAAGAGTTGATCGACGAAGTTATTGCGATTGCGACCGATGCAGGGATAACTATCCGTGACATTTATCTCAAAGGTAATTTTGAGCGAGAAATGAAGTCTGACAATACCCCTGTCACTTCCGCAGATTTAGCGGCGAACCAGATCATTTGTGACCGATTAACTGCTTTAACGCCTGATATTCCTGTGTTATCTGAAGAGGCGGCCGATATTCCTCTGAGCGTGCGTGAATCTTGGAAGCGCTATTGGTTGGTCGATCCACTTGATGGCACGGGTGAGTTTATTGCTGGCAGTGGTGATTTCTCGGTGATTATTGCACTCGTTGAGCACAATCGTCCCGTGATGGGCGTAGTGTATGTGCCTATGACGCAAGTGTGTTATTACGCGATTGCAGGTTTAGGGGCATACAAACGCACGGATAAACAGGAAGTGCGGATCAGCAGCCGCCAAATCGAGCACCGTGAAAAGGTATCCCTAAGATTAGCCGTAAGTCGCCGTCAGGACCCTCAATCTGTGTTGACCCTATTCAACCATCCCAAACACTGCGAGTTAGTCGTTATGGGGGGGGCAGCGTTAAAGAGTTGTCTTGTCGCCGAAGGTCGAGCCGATTGTTATGTGCGAGTTGGCCCAACGGGCGAGTGGGATACGGGAGCGGCGCAAATTATCGTCGAGGAAGCGGGTGGACAGTTGATGGATACTGAGCTGCAACCATTAACCTACAATGAGCGCGAGACGTTAGAAAACCCTAACTTTATCGTAGTGGGCGCACCCAACTTAGAGTGGGATAAGATTTTAATAGGTGAATGATTTTCGAATGCAGTCTATACGTCCGGTATTAAAGACAGAGTTATTAGCGGTTTATCAGCTTGAGCAAGCCATTTTTGGTGAGCATAGTTATCCCGATTTTTTCTTCCGTCAGGGATTTGATTGCTGGCCAGAGCAATTTTTAGTGGCGGTGGATGAAGATAATCTTCTGCAAGGTTATTTGCTCTGTGCCCAGAGTGGCGATCCTACTTGTAGGTGGATTTTATCTGTTGCCGTAAGTGAAGATGCTCGTGGAAAGGGATTCGGCAAACGTTTGATGCAGCAGTGTTTAGCTGAGTTACCCGCCGCTGTTGAGCGGGTGTGTTTAACGGTTGACCCGAGTAATCCTGCCCATGGCTTATATCAGCATTTAGGTTTCGTTGATTCGGCTTTTGAGGCCGATTATTTTGGCGCTGGTGCAGATAGAGTGGTGATGACTTATCGCAGGCCTTAAATTCCATGGTCACTTTTAATTAAAAACACCTTTGAATTAAGAATGATTTTTAAACCAAAATAATGGACGGCGTGCTGACTGAGTGCGCCGTTTTTTATGCTATTTTGTGTGGTGTAATCCCACATATATAGTTCAGTTTTACTGAGTGAATCGATTTCGAGCGTCTATCTTTATTTATCATTCTCAATGATATCCTTCACTATTTATCCGCGACTGTACGTAAAACAAACTTATTTTGAACGTTGTTTTTTATTTTGACTGCTGTTAGTCTCTTGCTATCCAACAGGGAGTGAGACCTATGGCCAGACGAAAAGAACACAGCCATGATGAAATTCGCGCTATGGCAATACAAGCGGCAACTGAGTTATTGACCGAACAAGGTGTTGTAGGGCTGAGCTTACGCAAAGTGGCTAGCCAAATTGGCTATGTCCCTAGCACCTTGATCAATATTTTCGGCAGCTATAACTATTTGTTGCTGGCGGTTTCTGAGGCAACGCTTAGGACTTTACACGATCGATTAGCGGGTGTGTGTGCTGCCGACAGTTTGCGTAAAATCATTGCAATGGCGTGGGAGTATAGTCAGTTTGCCAATGAGCAGCGGCAAGCTTTCAAGTTGGTTTTTGAGCTGCAATTACTCGATTCTGAGCCTTTGCCGGCATCACAAGGGCAATTGATTGCAGGGTTATTCATACTGATTGAACGTGAGTTAGCGCAGATCTTCCCTGAGGCGACTCCGGAGCAGCATCTCATTATGAGCCGTGTGTTGTGGGGTGGAATTCATGGACTAACTGCTTTATCCCTCGATAATAAGCTCTTTGCTGAATCGTTATCACTGCGGGATTTACTCGAGAGCCATGTGCAGGCTTATCTACAAGGAATGGGTTACCAGAGGGAACTATCATGCTGCTAACAAAACGTTTTTTACCTTATTTTGCGACTCAGTGCTTAGGCGCATTGAATGACAACATTTATAAAAATGTGTTGCTGCTATTAGTGACTTTCAGTCAAGTCAAAGACTTGCCCATAAGCGTCGATATGTTTGTGAATTTGGCTGCTGGAGTGTTTATCCTGCCGTTTTTCCTGTTTTCGGCCCACGCAGGTGTGGTTGCCGATAATATGGATAAGGCCAAACTTATCCGTCGATTGAAATTACTCGAAGTTATTATCATGTCCTGTGCCGCTATCGCGATAGTGAGTGAGAACTACATGATGATGTTATTACTGTTATTTTTAACAGGTAGTCAGTCGGCTTATTTCGGCCCGGTCAAATATTCCTTGTTACCCCAAGCGTTGAAAGAGGACGAGTTAGTCACAGGCAATGCGTGGGTTGAAATGGGCACTTTTCTCTCTATTCTGGTCGGCACGTTAAGTGCGGGGATCTTAGTTTCTGAAGTCAACGGTACGCTTTGGGCTGCCATTACCGTTGCCGTATTGGCCTTAGCAGGCTACCTATCGAGTCGAGCTATTCCTGCTTTACCACCGCAGGGCGTTATCGAAAAAATACGTTTCAGACCGTTATCAGGCACTTGGCGTAGCATCAAAAAAGCCCGTCAAACACCTTCAATCTGGATGGCTATCCTCGCTATCAGTTGGTTTTGGTTTTTAGGTGCGACCTATCTGACCCAATTCCCTAACTTTGCCAAGCTGCACCTGCATTCTGGTGCGACTGTGGTGTCGTTATTGTTGGGCATGTTTTCCATCGGAATCGCTGTTGGCTCCTTCGTCTGTGAACGTTTTTCCTACGGCCATGTGGAACTCGGTTTGCTGCCATTCGGGGTATTGGGATTAACTATCTTTGGTGTCGATTTGCTTTGGGCGATTCCACCTGTGCCAGTGGATGCTGGTTTTGTCTATGGATTAAAAGCCTTTATTGCCGAGTCGCAACATTATCGGGTGATGCTAGATTTCTTTATGATCGGCGTTAGCGGCGGCTTGTTTATCGTCCCCTTATACGCCTTTATTCAGTCCCGTTCGGCCAAGGGCGAATGTGCTCAGGCGATTGCTGCCAATAACATTATGAACTCTCTGTTTATGGTGGCTTCGGCGCTGTTATCTATCTTGCTGCTTGGCGTTGCGGGTTGGACGATTCCGCAGTTATTCCTACTGCTTGCCGTGATGAACTTTGTCGTCGCTCTCTATGTTTATTCACAAGTGCCAGAATTTACTCAGCGATTTATCAGTTACTTATTGAGTCATGTTATGTACCGCGTGACTGTAACTGGCCGTGAAAAAATTCCGAAGGAAGGGGCTGGCATCATAGTCTGTAACCATGTGAGTTATGTGGATGCATTGATTATTATGGGGGCATCGACACGGCCGATCCGCTTTGTGATGGATAAATCCATTAGCGAAATTCCTCTGCTGAAGTATGTGTTCCGCCACGCTGGGGTGATCCCTATTTGTTCGCCTAAGCAAAGTGAAGAGACCTATAATCTTGCTTTCGAGGCGATTCATGCGGCGCTCGCCAATGGCGAGTTGGTGTGTATTTTCCCTGAGGGTCGACTCACTCCTGACGGTGAATTAGGTGAATTCCGTCCCGGTATCGATAAAATCCTCGCCAGAGATCCCGTCCCTGTGGTGCCTATGGCATTACACGGATTATGGGGTTCTTACTTTAGCCACAAGGGCGGGCATGCCTTAGCTAAAATGCCCAAGCGTTTTTGGTCAAGGGTGTCGGTGGATATTGCGGTTCCTATCGTGGACGTTTCCGCTAATCGTGAAAATTTGCGACATCAAGTTGCAAACCTACTTGTTGAACGAAATGAAGCCGTGTTGTAATTGGTATGCTTTAACAAATTTACAAAATAATAACTTATATACTCTGGAGTTTGGTCATGGGAAAAGGATGTTATGCCAGTGCACTAGTGTTATTGCTTGGTGGATGTGGAGGTTCGGGTGATTCAAGTGGTGGGGATTCTGGTGATTCGGGTACAACACCAGCTAGATTGGTTATGGATGTGCAGAGCGTTGCAAGCAAATGCAATGTAAAAGAAAAAATGGCAGGTGCCGATGTTATTATTCACCGACAAGACGGCCATATTCTCGGCACTTATAAGAGTGATGGGCAGGGACATGTCGATATACCCTGGACAAGCGAAGCATCACATTTAACAGTTGCAGCAAAAGAGTTTCGTAATGGTCAGTCAACTTGGAGCATCCGTACGGATTTAGCCGCTAAAGCTGGCGACTATGGCATTTATGCTTTCACAGATGAAAATTTAAATAGCCAATGTGACTGTAGTGATGTGAATTTTGATCTTAGTGAAATTGAAGCTGTATATAGTGACTACCAGCTATATGGTAATAACTCATTTTTGGACTCACATTCTAACAATTCTTCATTACGCCTGTGTAAGCAGGACGATAAGTTTGCACCAGTGAATATGGTGTTAGTTCCTAGCCAGAGTGGTGTTACGGCTTATGCTGCTAGCATAGATATAAATACACTAGATTTATCGCAAGCAGTACCTATATCGAGTAGTGAATTTGAAGGTACTCATCATGAAGGGACTCCGTTAAATGTTGATGTGAATACCAATGATTATTCGCTAAGGAGTTACTCTGAAACTGAATTTGGTCGCCAAAACTGGGTAGAATGGCCGACGAAAGAAGTGCAATTATTTCCCGCGATTTTTGATCGCAATTTAGTTTACGCATCACAGTGGATTGCCCTTGGTGCGAATGAGGCTGGCTACATAAATTATTCGGCAATAACACGTAGGGCTGTTACTGATCCTTCTAAGAGTTTGAGCTTGAATTTACCGTTAAATGAAAACCAAATGCTGGATGAAACGACACGTTTAATCACTACTATTAATAATGGTGGTAGTGCAAATTATGACTACAGTTTCAACAATGCCCATATGCAAGCGATGCAAATCACCATAGGACAAGATGGCTATGCGAATTGGGCTATTTCGGCTTCATTAAAGGGGTCAATTCCGGATTTAGATTTGCCCATACACTTACAAACAGCATTTGATGGAATAACAATTCCTATGATGAGTTTGTATGTCTGGGGGTATGAAGGAATGACAGGGCTATATGATTTCCGTGCCGAGCTCAGTAAATCGAGCCGTAGCACGGGTAATATTCGCTCGGCTAAATTCGATAATTATAACTATGAAGCCATTACGATTTTTGCAAATTAATTTTTAGCGTACTCGCCGCACAGTTATTGTGCGGCTTTTCTATCACTCTTATAGTTATCCAACCATTCATGCATGGCCTGATGTGAGCCCTTAAAGAGGATCTGTTCGGATTTTTTTTGTAACTGGTATTCGTACATTGGGTCATAATATTTGTGCAGCAGCACTGCTATCCATGCTAAATGCAGAGAAGTGTCATTTTGATGGAGTTGCTGGGTTAATGCCTGTTGCATCATATCCTGTAGTTCTTGATGTTGTTTACCACCTAAGCGTTTACGAATGCTCACTAAACTCTGTAACAGGTACTGGCTAAAGGCGGCGAATCCCGCTTCAGCGCCTAAGCGATCACAGAATCCCCTATGCATTTTGTGCACATACTCATTGAGTAGCCGCTGCAGCCTGAAGTCGTCCGCCTCCTCTAATACCAGCACATCAGCGGTCTGCATCGCAGTATAAAATGTCTGCGGCAGCGCCGAGCGCCCAATCAGGAAGCTTTCATCTTCGAGCAGTAAACAGGCAGCGTTACTCGTTTGATGCTGTAGCAAGGCAATGGCGAGTTGATTTTCAAAGTTAATCTGCGTTGGCTGTGGGTCGATATTTTTCCCAAAGCTAGAGCCTCTATGATTGGCTATCCCTTCAAGATCGACCGCTTCTTTACGTTTTAATAGAAAATCAGTTTTACCGCAGCCCGTCATCCCGCTCAAACTTAATAACGGTTGCTGAGTTGGTGCCGCTTCAATCACGCCAATAAGATATTGGCGCATGGCCTTATAGCCACCTTGAATATAGGGGACTTCGATCCCCGCTTCTTTAAGCCATTGTTGAGTGAGTTGCGAGCGTAAGCCGCCACGAAAGCAATAAAGGTAGGCGTTGGGGTTGGCTCTCACATAGCTTACCCAAGCCTCGATTCTCTGTTGCTTGATGGGGCCATTAACCAGTGAATGACCCAATGCAATCGCGGCTTGCTGACCTGATTGCTTATAACAAGTGCCGACTTTTTCCCTTTCACTATCCAGCATCAAGGGTAAGTTGGTCGAGTTGGGAAACGCCCCTCGAGTAAACTCTATAGGCGCTCGCACATCCATTATGGGATGTTGGTTGAGGAAAATTTCCCGATATTGCTCTGCGGCTACAATAGCGCTTGGCATCAGCACAACACCACATTCGCTGCAGTGGTGGGGGCTTCCAGTGACCCAATGCAAATTGGGGCGATGTGATGCGCATCGAGAAGGGCAATCAATTCCGCTTCGGCTTCGGCCGAGACGGCAACTAACAGGCCACCACTGGTTTGTGGATCGCACAGTATCGCTTTTTGATGCTCGCTGAGCTCGGGGAGATGCTCGCCATAACTGTCGTAATTTCGGTGAGTCCCGCCAGGAACGCAATCTAAGGCTAAGTAATCTAAAGCGCGTGGCAGTAACGGCACCGCATCAAATTTGAGTTTTGCCGTGAGCTTGGCACCTTGGCACATTTCGAGTAAGTGTCCCGCCAGTCCAAATCCTGTGACATCGGTCAGGGCGTTTACACCGCTAATTTTGGCAATGGTGGTGCCTATAGTATTCAGCTGGCACATGGCATTGACCGCAATGAGACTGTCTTCATCTTTGAGCTTTTTCTGTTTCTGCGCTGTGGTTAAAATGCCAATGCCGATAGGTTTAGTGAGATATAAACGATCGCCAGCTTTAGCAGTATCATTCTGTTTTAAATCACTTAAGGCAATTTGCCCGGTAACCGCGAGGCCAAAAATCGGTTCGGGTGCATCTATGCTATGACCACCGGCTAGCATGATCCCCGCTTCCATACAGGCTTGTCTGCCGCCATCGACCACTTGTTGTGCAACTTCTGCGGGTAGCTTATTGATTGGCCAGCCTAAAATAGCGATCGCCATGATAGGTGTGCCGCCCATGGCATAAATATCACTGATTGCATTGGTGGCAGCGATGCGGCCAAAGGTGAAGGGATCGTCAACAATCGGCATGAAAAAATCGGTAGTGCTGATGATGCCTATGTCGTCATTGAGTTTATACACAGCGGCATCGTCACGGCTCTGATTGCCGACTAACAGATTAGGATCGGTAAACACGGGTAATTGCGAGGCTAAGATAGTGCTGAGCACCTTAGGGGATATCTTGCAGCCACAACCTGCACCATGACTATATTCTGTTAGTTTGATTGATTCTGGGAGTATAACTGGGGAATCTGACATGATCTTAACAGCCTATTTAAGTGATTAAGGCATCATCATAATCAGATACGGCCACCATGCAAGGTAGCCGTATGACTTTCGGGCAGAATTGTGGTTTAGCTATAAGTTGCGGTTAGGCTGCGCCAATGTTTTTGCTGGACTAAAAAACGCGCCTTTAGCTCTTCAACTTGCTGCAATAGCTGCTGATCGACAAGTTGCTTGCGTTTGGCCTCAAGCAAGGTTTTCTGTGCTTGGTAGTAATCCATTAAGTGCAGTTTGAGTAATTCATACTCAGCTTGGACTTTTTCAATAATTTCATCGGCATTGGGTAAGTGCACGACTTTGTTCTTGGTCCGCAGCAGCTGCATCTGCAAGCGTGCGCTCTCGATACGTTCCTGTGGACTCGTACGCAAGTCCTTGGCTAACCCCAACCAAGATAATGACTTAATCAACCATTTGGTTGGATCGTAGTGCCACCATTTAATGCCATTACGATAGTCATTTTCGAAGATGTGATGGAAATTATGGTAGCCCTCACCGTAGGTCAGCATGGCGAGAAAGCCATTATCGCGGGCGGTGTTCTTATCGGTATAAGGCTGGCTGCCCCACACGTGCGCTAAAGAGTTGATGAAGAAAGTGCAGTGATGCACCACCACTAAACGCAGTAAACCCGCCATCAATAACATAGACAGCACGTCGCCATTTAACCAGCCGAGCAGGGCAGGCAGTCCAATGTTCATCAGCAATACAAGTGCGAGGTAATGTTTGTGTTGCCACATAACGATACGGTCATTTTGCAGATCGCGCACATTTTGATAATCATGATAGCGTTGCGACTGATACTCTCGCAGCATCCAACCTATATGGCTGTACCAGAATCCCATGTTGGCTGAGTACGGATCTTTGTCGTTATCATCGACGTGCTTATGGTGCACTCTGTGATCGGATGCCCAGTGTAATGCACTGTTTTGTAATGCTAAAGCGCCACCGAGTGCATACATAAACCGCACGGCTGAATGGGCTTTATAGGCCTTGTGTGACCATAGTCTGTGATAACCTGCGGTGATCGACAGACCACTGGCAAAGGCTAAGACAATAAAAGCGATCCATTCACTAGCACCATAGCCGTGAACAATACCGCGCCATGGAACTAAGATCACCGCACTGAGGAAAGTGATGGCAAACAGACTGACATTAAGCCAGATGATAGGGGGGTTTTTCATTATAGGTTTCCAAAATTCGCTTTTGAGCGTACATCTGTAAGCTAATTTAGCTTAGCTATATTGTTTGGTCAAGGACGATGGGGCTGTGTTTAATGCCTAAAAGCGGTATTATCGCGTCATTACATTCAGTTAGCGGATTTAAGAATGGGTATTCGAGCACAGCAAAAAGAGAAAACTCGTCGAGCTTTAGTCGATGCGGCCTTTAATCAGCTAAGTGCTGAGCGCAGTTTCTCAAGTCTGAGTTTGCGAGAGGTTGCTCGGGAAGCCAATATTGCGCCGACATCTTTTTATCGCCATTTTAAAGATATGAACGAACTCGGTCTCACTATGGTAGACGAGGGCGGATTAACACTCAGGCAGATGATGCGAAAAGGCCGTCAGCGAGCCGAAGCCGGTGGCAGTGTGATCCGTATTTCTGTTGATACTTTTATGGAAGTGCTTGATTCTAATCCAAACGTATTCCGTATCTTATTGCATGAACGTTCAGGAACCTCCGCAGCGTTCCGTGCGGCGGTTGCCCGCGAAATTGAACATTTTATTTCTGAATTGGCTCACTATACCGAAGCGAAAGCTGGCCGAACTCCGTTATTAGCTCGGGCACAGGCCGAAGCCTTAGTAACTTTAGTGTTTAACGCCGGCGCTTCAGCGTTAGATATGAAACGCGCAGATCGTAAAATCCTTGCCGATCAATTAGTCATGCAATTGCGTATGGTCGCCAAAGGCGCCGAGGCTTTGCAGCACAAAGTTGAGCACCGCTAACTGAGTGACCTGCACATCAGTTGCTAAAAATAATGGAGCCTGAGGCTCCATTATTTTTAGCGAATTTATGTTTGAGTTCTAGCTAAGTTTAACTGCTATGCAGTCGAGCTTAATGCATTTGAGGTGACTAACGACGCTCTAGCAGTACACCTGTTTCCATATGGTCGGTATAAGGGAACTGATCGAACAGGGCAAAACGGGTGACTTTATGGGTCTGATTTAATTGCTGCAAATTGTCTTTTAAGGTTTCTGGGTTGCAGGATATATATAAAATCCGCTCATAACCTTGAACTAACGCCAACGTATCAGGATCAATCCCTGCGCGTGGTGGGTCGACAAAAATGGTGTTGCACACATAGCTGTCGAGATCGATACCTTCTAAACGTCTGAAGCTGCGTTTCTTCGCCATGGCATCGCTAAAGTCTTCAGCCGACATGCGAATAATCTGCAGATTCTCAATACCATTCACTTCGATATTGTATTGCGCCGCATCGACTGAGGGCTTAGCGAGTTCGGTGGCCAATACGCGATTAAAGTTTTGCGCCAGTGCGATAGAGAAATTGCCATTACCACAGTAGAGCTCGAGTAAATCACCCTGACTGTTCTGAGTCGCATCGATAGCCCACTCCAACATTTTTACGGAAACTTTGGCATTCGGTTGAGTAAAGCTGTTCTCGATTTGCTTATATAAGAAGGTTTTATCATTCACTTGTAATGACTCGACCACAAAGTCTTTATCTAAATCGATTTTCTGCTTACGGGCACGGCCGATGATGTTGACATTAAACTGGCTGCTTAACTTGGCTTTTAGTGCAGTCGCATCGGCGCGCCATTGGTCATCAAGCTGTCTGTGATAAAGCAAGGACACTAAGATCTCGCCGCTTAAGGTCGACAAAAAATCCACTTGGAACAGTTTATGTCTTAGACTAGGATTCGGTTTTAGTTCGGCGATTAAGGCCGACATCATTTGATTGATGAGCACGCTGGCTGGCAAGTATTGATCGCATCGCACTTTCTCATTCAATACTTTATCGAACATGTAATAGTATAAGTCGTCACCGTCATGCCACATGCGGAATTCGGCACGCATTCGGTAGTTGGCAGGCTCTGAGGCAAAAACTTCAACACTCGGTGTTTCAAATTGGGCAAAGGCTTGTTCTAGCTTGATACGCTTGTGTTCTAACTGCATATCATAAGTCTGAGGGTCCATTGCTGCTAAGTTCATTGTTTGATTCACCGTTGCTGTAAATTGGGGCGCAAATATTATACTAGGTGACACGAATGTCCAGCATCTTGCTTTTGCTGTTTATGCAAAGCTGTGGGAAAATCCGCGCGCTTGAGTGTGATTCTATGGATATTCAATGAGTATTTGGTTGGATTCATTCAGTCATCAAACATCGAATCAGTTAATGTTGTAATGCGTTCAATCTGTATAGCCATTTTGTTATAACCGAAACGGGAGACCCGCTTGTCGCGACCTATATTAGTGTTTGATTCAGGGATTGGTGGCCTATCCGTATTGGCTGAAATCCGCAGGAGTTTGCCCCATAGCGACTATTGTTATCTTTTCGACAATGCTAGGTTGCCCTATGGCGAGTTAGAAGAGCAGGTATTAATTGCTGGCTGTGTCGCATTAGTATGTGATCTTGTAGCTCGCACCAATGCAATGATAGTGGTCGTCGCCTGCAATACCGCGAGCACTGTTGTGCTACCGGCATTACGTGCAAACCTCAGTATTCCTGTTGTGGGCGTTGTACCCGCTATCAAACCCGCGGCACAGATGTCTAAGAGTAAACGTATTGGACTCTTGGCTACCCCTGGCACAGTTAAGCGTCATTATACCCATGAGCTTATCAGCCAATTTGCCGATGATTGCCATGTCGAACTTTTTGGTTGTTCTGAACTCGTCATGATGGCGGAGCAGAAAATAGCGACAGGTGAAATGGACATGCACAGACTGGCAGATTTACTCGCGCCAGTCGTTGCCGCGCAATTGGACGTGCTCGTACTGGGTTGTACTCACTTCCCTATGATCCAAGCTGAATTACAACAAGTGCTCGGTGCGGGCGTAACGCTAATGGATTCTGGCGCTGCGATAGCTAAGCGAGTCGTGACTCTTTTAACGCAACAGAATCTTATTGTGGAGGAGCGCAGAGTAACAAATGAGAGAGAAACATTAGGGGAGTCAGCAATGCAGGCGTTCTATACTAAAGCGGAAATCAGTGAAGGCTTAACAACAACATTAATTGATTGTGGCTTTTCAACTATCGAACGAATCACCACAACCAACTAAATTTACAACGTCAAACAAAACAGTTTAAACGGCAATACTACTCGTCAGTACCAGTACGGTCGGCAGCTTCCGAATCTTGTGTTTTTGCTTCTCTTACTTTTAAGGTTCTTTCTTGGAAGCTATAGTCATTCAGTTTAACCATGGCTTTCTGAGCGCCAGATTCTGACATCTCCACAAAACCAAAACCTTTACGACGACCAGTCTTACGATCTCTGACTAAACGCACAGAGTTTACTGGGCCAAACTCACCAAACAATACTTTTACTTCACCTTCATGGACACGATAAGGCAGGTTACCTACATATAAGGTCATAGTAGGACCAACATATTGTTCTTCTGTAGCATGAGATGATGAAGTCTCTGGAACAAGTTTAAAGATAAGGCTAGTCACAATAACGCCTGCAACGAAGGCAATATAAGCCGGCAGCGTAGGTGCAAACTGAAATAGCACAAAGGCGCCAACAATGGCGACAATCAAAACAATAAGAAATGACTTTTGCATAAGAATGCTCTCTGATGAATGGAAAATTGATAAATAACTGTTAACAGCAAGTATATGGTAATGAATTATTTACTTTTACACTAGACCATTGCTGAAATATTGAGCGTGAATTATCAATTATTAGATAAAAAAGCTGACTTATCTCCGATAAATAAGGTCTACAAGCTAAAAAATGGTCATAACGTTTAAAATATCGACGTACGATTCAATGATCGCTAAAAAGCCCTTGCGGACTTTCTCAATCTCCCTATAATGCGCATCCACTGACACGGCAGACAGCGTAACGCAAGTTAAGCAAAGAAAGCCAAGCAGTTCATCGGTTAGCGAGCTAAACGATGAGTGTTGAGAAAGTTGAAAAAACTACTTGACGCACTAACGGGAATGCGTAGAATACGCAGCCCTGACCTGCTGAAAACTCAGTGTGTGGTCAACGCTCTTTAACAATTTATCAAGCAAATCTGTGTGGACACTCACAGGTGTTGAGTTAATCGAAACTGCTTAACCTTCGGGTTGGCAGTCAAAAATTTAAATCAACCAATTCTTTCACGAGAGTGATGAGTGTTCATAGCAATATGTACAAAGACTTACTACTTATTTTCGAATAAATAGGAGTCGAACAGAATTC
>NZ_JAUOEU010000047.1:0-21024 GCF_031932105.1 Shewanella sp. SP1S1-7 | reverse complement strand
CTTGATAAATTGTTAAAGAGCATGGTTAGCGGCTTATTCAGCGTTTAACCCTTGACCCCGCTGGGTCAGTGGATGCGCATTATAGGGATATCAGATTTTACCGCAACCCCTTTGGCACGAATAATTACGAAAAACGACTCAAGCGCACACTTTTTAAACTAAAAGTGTATTTTAACGCCAACATTATCGAATTTGTGCTGGATTAAGGCAAAAGATGAGGTTAATCCTGCGCTAGAAATGACAAGAGCCAACCTATAGGTTAGCTCTTTATTCAATGTTGGATCGATTCTCTCGCAAACTCTCATCCAACAAGAGCGACAACTTGCGCCACTGGTTACTGTGATAGTGGCTGCTTGAGATGAACTTATCAGCAAATGTTTATCTGCTTATAAGTAGTAGTGCAGTGACTAGCCCAGGCTTTTTAAGTAAGCTGGCACATCGGCAATACTGCCCAGTACCACAGTGGCATCGCTGTCATCAGCAATAACCTTACCACTGCGCACTAATATACGTGTGGTCACGCCAGCAGCTTTCGCTGCCTGCATATCTTCGGCTTTGTCGCCAACCATGACTGAGAGTGCTAGGTCGATGTTTAAGAATTGCGCTGCATCATTGAGCATACCCGGCTTAGGTTTGCGGCAATCACAGTCGACCTTATATTCCCCTATGCCATTTTCAGCATGGTGCGGGCAATAGTAGATACCATCGAGTTCAACGCCTTTGTCGGCAAAGTTCCAATCCATCCACTCCGTTAAGCTGTGGAATTGATCTTCTGTGTACATACCACGGGCAATACCAGATTGATTTGTGACGACAACTAACTTGTAGCCCATTTCCTTCAAAGAGAGGCAAGATTCAAACACACCTTCGATATATTCGAAGTCATCCACTAAGTGGACATAACCATGATCTTTGTTAATCACGCCATCACGGTCTAAAAATACTGCTCGACTCACTGTAATACTCCAAAATCGCCTAAGGCGTTATCGCGCTATTATTCCATTCATTATCAGAAATTGCACCGCGAAGTTGTGCTTTTAGCGCTAAATTGAGCGTTGACGTTACTTATGGCGAGATGTAAACAAAACTGTCCCCACAAGCCCCAGTGCTGGAAATGCCTTGTCCAACTTTCTCTACACCTTTGAGTTCATGCTCAATTGATGAGCCTGTGATCTGGCTAATCAAAGTACTTCATTACAAGAGATAAACAGCCCTCTGAGAAAAATGATAGCCGTTGCAATAGAGATTGATTCCAAGAACGGCGTTTAATAGAGAACGCTAGAACCATCAAAACCCTCGCCATTTGGGCATTGTTAATCCCTAAGATGCAGCATTCAATCAAGCATTCCCCTTTATTTGTGGTGTTTTTAACGGTAATCTTGGGCAGATAACGAGAAAATACCCGAAATAGACGGAAATAATGAGTCGAACTACGCCTATAGTCCACAAAACCCGCACCCAGTTAGTTGTTGAAGTGCTCAGAGAGAGAATTCTTTCAGGTGACATAGCCGCAGGAGAACCACTCAGACAAAGTGCCTTGGCTGAAGCGTTAAATGTCAGCCGTATTCCGGTGAGAGAAGCCTTATTGCAACTCGAAGCCGAAGGACTCGTTAAGTTCGAGCCCCATAAAGGTGCAACGGCGACCGTGTTATCCGTCGAGCAAGTCACCGAACTTTTTGAATTACGTGCCATGATCGAAACCGATCTGCTCGCTAAGGCGATCCCACTGCTTCAAGAAGCTGATTTAGAAAAAGCAGAACGTGTACTCGAACAATTGGAGTCGGCCTTCAAACATGAAGATGCCGTTGCCAGTTGGAGCGAGTTGAATACGCAATTTCACACTTGCTTATATCAGGCGGCTAATCGCCCACACACCCTTGAGGTTGTTCACGGCCTCAATACTAATTGTGATAGATACATTCGTTTGCAGTTATTGCTCGCGGGGGGAATTCCTGCTGCAGAGCATGAGCACAGAGCTTTACTCAACCACTGCAAACTGAGAGAAACAGAAAAAGCGACGGCGCTACTGCGTCATCATATTCTGCATGCCGCAATGACAATTCGAGATCTCGTCGCCAAACAGGTGGTCTAGATCACGGACGGCCATTAGAGTTGCCGATAAGCTTTGTTGTCGATTCAAGGCAGCGCTCAGGTTCTGCCTTTTTTATTTGAGAGAAACCACCATGCAGTACGCCACTATCACAGGTTGGGGCAAATGTGTTCCACCAGCCACTCTGACCAACGATGATCTTGCGACCTTTATCGAGACATCCGATGAATGGATTAAATCTCGCACCGGCATCAGCCAGCGCCATATCAGTCATGTTAACACCTCTGAACTCGCTTCAGTTGCAGCACAACGCGCGCTCGCAGCTGCGGGTATCGATGGCAGTGAAATCGACATGATCATTCTGGCTAGCGCCAGCCCAGACACTTTGATCCCGAATATCGCATCAACTGTACAAGCTAATATTGGCGCCAGTTGTGCCGCGTTCGACATCAATGCTGCCTGCAGTGGCTTTTTATATGGCTTAGGTTTAGCCAGCTCACAAATCAAGAGTGGCCAGAGCAAGAAAGTATTGGTAATTGGTGCCGAGCGTCTCTCTTTCTATTTAGATTGGTCACGCCGCGAAACTGCCGTGTTATTCGGTGATGGCGCAGGTGCCGTTGTCGTTGAAGCAACAGATGTTGCCGGTGGCGTGCTCGGTTATGAGCTGAATAACGATCCTGAAGGTCGTGACATTCTTAAAGCGGGCTTTGGCACGGCGATGGACAGATTCTCTGCCGAGTCATTGGATTTCTTTATTGAATTCGATGGCCAAGAAATCTTCAAACGCGCGATTAACGGCATGAACAAGTTAAGCACTAAAGTGCTGGAAAAATGTGGCGTTGATAAAGATGAAGTGGATCTAGTGATCCCGCATCAAGCCAACGAGCGCATTATCGATACCTTAGTCAGCCGGATGAAAATTCCGAAAGAAAAAGCCTTCGTTAACATTGCCAATTATGGCAATACCTCGGCAGCAACCATTCCAATTGCGATTTGTGATGCGTTAGAGCAAGGCGTGATTAAGCCAAATCAAACCATACTCTCTTGTGCCTTTGGTGCAGGCTTAACCTCTGCCGCACTTTTGCTGCAATGGGGCGATCGCGTGACGCCTATCAATATCAGTGATGCCGAGTTACCGCCTTGCGATAAAACGGGCATAGAGTTAGTCAAACGCGCTGTGGATTATTTTTGTAAGCCGTAAACGGTTACTGCAAAATGACAATATCGTGTTTTACTAAAACAAAAAGCCATCTTAATCGATGGCTTTTTTAGTTTATGACGACAGATCTTATTCATTCAGCTTGCTCATGATCATCTCATCCCAATAGATAGCTTGATTAAAATGCTCGGCGAGTTTTTGATTTAACTCATTAAAACCTTTAACCACCTCTTCGCCCTTTTGACTAATACAAGACCAGACAAATCGATGGCAGTTATTGTCAAATAAATCGTACTCACGATATTGATAAATCGCCTGCTCGGCACGGGTTAACACAGCATCGGCGATGAGCGGTTGATGCTGATGATTACAGGCAAGATAGATTTGGCTGCCCGTTCGCCCCGCCAAGAAACGCTTTACCGATACTGCCCGCACCAACCCTGAACCGTGTAACTCTACTAAGCAATCGTCACCCAGCCAGATGCCGGTATGTTCAATTACGCCAAAAACATAACAACAGACGATACTGCCCGGGATTGGCGCAACTTGTTTTAATCCCTTTTGCCATTGACTCGGCGCCGCCACCATAGCGCGATTGGCGACGGGATACTTAGGAGCCTTACCGAGTATTCTGTCGCGCTCAAGTTGCTGACGTTTTTCACGCTCATCGGCCAACAAAACTGCGCCAATTACGGCACTACCCATCCAAAGCAAAGGTAACGGCATCATATTCTCCTACGCACTCAGTTTAGTAGAGTGAAGTACAAGTTGGTTGGATTGCCAAGTTGGCGGCATTGATTTTAAACTTAAAAGTTAAGCTTAAAGCGGGTTACAGAGTCTAGCCTGTCAGTGATTAACCTAAGATGAAACTGCTAAGTCGATTGCTGCAATAAATCAGCCACAGTAAGTTGCCCAGCGCCACCCATAGCTGCCATTTGCGCCAATAATAATTCAGCGCAAGCTAAGGCATCGGTCAACGCACTGTGAGCGGTATAAATGGGTAAACCGTAACGTTCGCGGCAAGCACCAAGACGCAAATCCCCCTCTTTAATCACTGAGTGTTCCCGTAGCAAACGATGCCTTTCAAGCATGAGCGTATCAATAGCAGGGAGTACGAGGGCTTGATGGTAAATCGCCAATAAATCCTGCTGCAGAAAACGGCAATCTAGCGGAGCATGATGCGCGACCAGCACCCGACCATAGGTTTGATTGATAAACCAACCCATGGCTTCCTCGATGGTGACCGCCTGCACCAGGTGATTATCGAGGATCCCATGGATAGTCGCGCTTTGGCCAACACTGCCGCGAATTTGCACTAACTTTTGCTCGGCGCGTGCCAATGGGATCTCACCGCGATCAATCGGCACTAAGCCAATACTGAGAATTTGATCTTGCTGCGGATTGAGACCTGTCATCTCTAAATCCATCGCCATCAAAGGCGCTTCGGATAACGGCATCGCCAGCAGAGGTAATAGCGATTGATAATAACCCTTAAATAACTGATGTTGGCAACGCAGCGCCCGCCAATTAAGTTTAGTTTTCAGCAGCAGTGTATTCATATCAAAAACTTCGCATAAACTTCATCTTCATCCCCGCCTGCGCCTCATGCACCACTTTAAAGGCATCACGTAGCTGATGGCGAACCAGCGAAGATAAATGCGCGGGTAGCAGATAATTACTCACCTCTAGCCCGAGATTATGCTGATAACCTTGGTTCGATAACCTCATATGGGCGATAAACTCGTGGGCATCGGCAAGATTAAGCGCATCTTTACGATTGAGAATGTTTGCGTCCATCAAGGCACGGATACGTTTCGCAGTATTCACTTCTTTGATCCCTGCCGACAGGGCATAAACACGGGCAATATCGTTGATCAAGGCATTGCCTTTATGCTTCAAATCTATGCCTTTGACTTCGCTGCCATCACGTTCGAGGACAAATTTGCGGAAAAAGCCCAGCGGCGGCGACTCCACCAGCGAATTACCTGTCATGCCCGCGAGGAAAATATCGTTATCACGGGTTTGAGCTAAGACTTTATCCTGCAGCGCATCAAATAAGGTTTGTGGACCGTAAACCGAGCGCATATCGAAGAAGATACTGGCGTGCAGTAACGCCTTAGGCTCAGGCGTTACCACCCATTGTTCAAATACCTGTTGCCACTGTTTAAGCGACATTCGCCACTGAGGGTTTTGCGCCATAATATTGCCGGGGCAAAACTCATAACCGCATTGATCAAGTCCAGCACATACGGCATGGGTTAAGGCATCAAAATAACCTTTAGCAAAATCATCCATCTCTTCTGCGACTAACAGACCATTATCTTGATCCGAACATGCCGCTTGATCTTGACGTCCCTGCGATCCAAACGCCAACCAGCAAAAGGCCATCGGCGGTTCACCAAGTAATTGCTGATTGAGCACGATTAACCGCCGTGTCAGCGCATCGGTGACAGAGGTTAACACTCGGCCAATTTCTTCGGCTCTGGCATCGGCACTGATCAAATTTTGTAATAACAGCGGGATTTGCTTACTGACGCCAATTAAACTGGCAAGATCCTGCTGCCGTTCTATCTCACCAATCAACAGCAGCGGTTGTGAGCCCTGCCCGCGCAAGATGTCAGTACTGGTCACCATACCGATGGCTTTATCTTGGTCGATAATAGGCAAGTGATGAATGTTATGCTCGCTCATCAGTAACATGGCTTCAAAAATTAATGCATTGGATGAAATTGAAATCGGCGAAACTGTCATGGCTTGATGCACAGCAACGCTGCCATCAAGCCCCGCCGCTAACACCCGATTACGTAAATCCTTATCAGTTAAAATCCCAACTAGTTTGTGATTATCCGTTACCAACAGAGATGACACTCGGCTGTTTCGCATTAACAGTGCCGCCTGCGTAACGCTAGCATGGGCATCGATAACAATAGGCGCAGATGACATTAATGTACTGATCCGGCTAGTGGTTGTCAGATCTTTCGCCTTAAAGCGAGCCTCATGGCGCAAACGTTTAGCAAATGCGCGGGTAAAAAATTTATCGAAATTGCGGCTCTCGCTTCTAAGGTTATCGAACAAGGTTTGGGGCAAATGATAAACCAAACCGTCTTCGAGAATAGCAACCTTGTTAACGACTTTCTCCCCCGATAACAAGGTCGAAAAACCAAAAAACTCCCCCTCGCCGACTCTATCGACCAGCACACCGTCAGGATCGCGCACCTCAAAGGCGCCGCTGCGCACCATATATAACTTAGGTGAGTTAGCATCAAAATGAACATAACCAGAGGCTTTACTGTAATAGCCAACAGTGACAGCCTTAGCGCAGCGCACCACAACATCTTCAGGCAGAGTATCAAAGGGCACTAGCCCTTGTAGAAATTGCACTACGGGTTGTAACTCACTGGCATTCATAGGCAACACCTTCTTTTTAAGCGAAACTTTTACTTATATGTCATCACTATAGCCTGCATTGTCGCGGCGCTACATTCGACTAAAGTCAGCCCTAGGTTGAGTGCATTAACTCATCAATACCTTGGCTCACCAACTCACTCAACGACAGGAAAACATTTTCGAACGCAATAAAAAAGAGCGCCGAAGCGCTCTCTTGAGTTGATGCGAATGATTAAGCGATGAGCTTAGTGACCGCTCGCTTCACCCGAACCTTTAGGGAAGCGAATCGATTCAACCATTTCTTGAACATGCTGTGGTGTTGCCGCAGTGACTCGACTCACTATCGCTGCTACACCGAAGTTCACCAGCATGCCTACCATACCAATACCTTCTGGTGAAATACCCAGGAACCAGTTAGCAGCTATGTTAGCCGTTGGATCAACAAACTTGAAGTAGATGATATAACCCGCAGTAAACAGTAAACCCGTTAACATACCGGCAATCGCGCCTTCTTTGTTCATTGTCTTAGAGAAGATACCCATGATGATCGCTGGGAACAATGAAGAAGCCGCTAACCCGAAGGCGAACGCCACCACCGCGGCCACAAAGCCTGGTGGATTCACCCCAAAGTAACCCGCAATCACAATGCCCACACCCGCCGCTAAACGAGCAAACATTAGCTCTTTTTTATCGGAGATATTTGGCATCAAGTTTTTCTTGAGTAAATCGTGTGAAACCGAGGTTGAAATCACCAACAACAGACCCGCTGATGTTGACAGGGCCGCAGCTAAACCACCCGCTGCAACCAGAGCGATAACCCACGCTGGCAGATTGGCGATTTCTGGCGTCGCTAACACGATGATATCGTTATCGATCTTCATTTCGTTTTTGCTAGCAGCATCTTCAATCTTACCTGACGAGTAATAAATCTTACCGTCGCCGTTTTTATCGTTCCACTTGATCAGACCCGTTTTTTCCCAGTTTTTAATCCAATCTGGTGCACTCTCATAAGCCACACCTTTAGCATCTGGACCATTAATGGTTTCAATCATGTTCACACGGGAGAACGCCGCGAGTGCAGGGACTGTAGTGTACATAATCGCGATAAAGACTAACGCCCAACCTGCAGAAATACGTGCATCTTTCACTTTAGGAACAGTGAAGAAACGTACGATAACGTGAGGCAAGCCAGCAGTACCCACCATCAAAGCACCCGTAATACAGAAGACGTCAATCATGCTCTTAGAGCCATCAGTGTATGGAGCAAAGCCTAACTCGGTAGAAACATTATTGAGTTTTTCTAGCAGGTAAACGCCAGAATTGTTGCCCGCCGCATCAAGCAGCTGCGCCCCGAAACCGATTTGTGGAATAATGTGGCCTGTCATCATCACAGACAAGAAAATCGCTGGCACCATGAAAGCGAAAATCAATACGCAATATTGGGCAACCTGAGTGTAAGTAATCCCCTTCATACCACCAAGAACTGCGTAGAAGAACACCACAGCCATACCGATATACACACCCGTGTCAACATCCACTTCTAAGAAGCGAGAGAACACCACGCCCACACCGCGCATTTGCCCTGCAATATAAGTAAAGCAAATGAAGATCGCGCAGATAACCGCGACAGTACGCGCAGCCTGAGAATAATAACGTTCACCGACGAAATCTGGCACAGTGAACTTACCAAACTTACGTAAATAAGGCGCCATACACAGGGCCAGTAATACGTAACCGCCCGTCCAGCCCATCAAGTACACGCTGCCGTCATAACCAACAAAAGACACGATACCTGCTAATGAAATAAACGATGCCGCAGACATCCAGTCTGCCGCCGTTGCCATACCGTTCACTACAGGGTGAACGCCACCACCTGCGACATAGAATTCTTTGGTTGATCCCGCTCGTGACCAGATTGCAATCCCAATGTAGAGCGCAAACGAGAGCCCTACGATAATATAAGTTAGTGTTTGAACATCCATCTCAAAGCTCCTTAGTCTTCTTGTACGTTATATTTTTTATCTAAGGCGTTGGCTTTTGCCGCATAGACAAAGATAAGCGCAACGAATACATACATAGATCCCTGTTGTGCAAACCAGAAACCTAATTTAAATCCCATGAAATGAACTTCATTGAGTACATCAACCAATAAAATGCCGCATCCAAATGAGACTGCCGCCCAAATGGCTAATAAGCTCAGTACGAGACGTAAATTCTCGCGCCAGTAGCCTTTTGCCTTGTCGTTATTTTCAAAACCCATAGTGACTCCCCTGTGCTGTTTTAATTTTAAGTCTTGTTTAATCTAGCAACAGCTGGTGTGAGCACAATCACGACTTTCGTCTAACCCGTGATTCAAAACACTGTCCATAAATAGTGAATAGAAACAAATTCAACGAGTTAACAATGATTTTACATTTGGATACAGTTTCAACTTTTTCAACAGGTTAGACCAATGTCGAACAAGAATGAGTAAAAACATGGGGAATTGGGCGGCAGGAAAAGTAATAGATAGGAATAACTTGTTGTCTAAAATGGAAAAATCAGAAATTCAAACAGTTTTAATGATGACTGTAGACTGACATCATTTATGATTTTAGCGCTGATAATGGATGAGATATCATTTAATCAATAAGCCATTACCAATCACTCATTCAACTTACTTGACCACTACAGACCGCACAGCGATTTCACTTAAGAATAGTCATCGCCCAGTTTGGCTTACCAAAGTTGGCCACGAGTTATCTTTTGAGTTTAAGGCAAAAAATAACCCAGCCTAAACTGGGTTATTAACGTTAGATTGGCCAATGGCGGAATAATGACCTTGCAAGGTCGTAATCCTTTAACGGCGATAAACCAATTTTCCATTTATTAAACGCGGTTACTTCGCGGCTAAAAACTTCACTAAGGCTGCCAGTTCTTCTGGCGTGTGCGCGGTTGAGGTCAGCATATAACGGCCATTAACCAGTAATGACGGGACGCCCTTGATCCCAGCAAGCTCAGCTTGAGAGTCATAATTCATTAGAGTGAATTTGGCATCGACGGAATTCATCGCGGCATCAACATCATCCACCTTAGCACCTTGAGCGACAAAGAAAGCTTTAACTTGTTCGGGCGCAGTAAATTGCTCACCTTTCTCATGGATTTGCTTGAAAATAGCGCCATGGGTTTGCTTGGTCATCTTTAATTTTTGCGCCACATAGTAGGCAAGTTGGCTCAGTACCCAAGCAGGACGGCCAGCGCCAACCGGGGTCCGCTCAAAAGCGACATCTTTGCCGAGCAGTTGCACTGTCAAGTCCATAAGCGGTTCTTGTTTATAGCAATGCGGGCAGTTATAGGAGAAAAACTCCCGCAGCACAGGCTGTTGTGCTTCGGTAATTCCCGCTACCGTAACATAATCTTTGCCTTCTTCGAAACTTGCGGCCTGCAGTGCAAAGCTGGCACTCAGCATTAATCCGCACGCCAATGCGGCTATAGGTCGAACTCGATTAAACACGCTCATTATATTGTCTCTTTTTATTCGTCATTGATTTAAATAAGGATGACACATTCGCTCAAGCAAAACTTGGAAGCCAAAGATAACCTAAAAGCTCGGCTTTTACCTTTAACAATAATTAACCTTTCTCAACATGCCGCTAGCATATCCAGCGGAGAAGCATACTGATATTGAAAGCCTAAATCTGTGACAATGGCGTCAGCTTGGATGACTTTACTCGGCATGGATTGTTGATTAAATTCGGGCGCGACTAAACCTAGGGACTCGGCAGCAGCCTGATAAAACTCAGCTTTGGTAGGATGCATTGGCGCGCAGAGGTTATAAATCGGAGCCACAGCTAACCCTATGCCCGTTGCCGCGAGTATCCGACTTACCGCACTAACACAATCACTTAAGTGAACTAAATTCACTGCCACATTGGCGCCACTGACATCAGTTTTCCCTGCAAGGAAACGTCCAGGATGACGTTTGGGACCTACGAGCCCCGCAAAACGGACAATACAGCTATGGGGCCGCGCTTGAAATAAGGCTTCTGCATCTAATAGCACTTGGCTGTCGCTGGATTCTGCCAAGGCATCGGCTTCGGTCATCACTTTATCTTGGGCCGGATACACACCTGTGGTGCTGATAAACACAATCCGCTGATATTCCCAGCCTTGGGTTAATGCGATGAGTTGTTGTAATTCTTCAAGATACGCAGCGTTACCGCGTTTTAATCGGGGTGGAATATTGACCACTAGATAATCGGTTTGCAATAAACCGCTTAATGCCTGAGCATCGGGGGCTGAGGATGCTTCGCTGCCTAATTGCAGCGGATAGGCTTCAATTCCAACCTCAGTTAATATCGATAATTCATCGGCGCTACGCTTACACCCTGTGACTCTGTAACCCTCTTGGACAAGCTGCTTTGCTAAGGCAAAACCAAACCATCCACAACCGACCAAGGCAACACTGGATTTAACTGCGCCGTTTTCTGCTTTTACATTCGCCATATTAGCCCTAAGGGAATCATATCAGCGGATAGAATACGGAACTTAGTGCATAAGATTCAAGTTTATAGCGAACTAAAATAAAAACTAACCCCCTTATCAACTTGCAAGGTACGAATAGCGCCCTCTGACAACTCTTCCGCTTTGATGGCTTTTTGCACTGTTACGCCTTCATCACTTAAGAAACGCAGCGAAGCATCACTCCCATCCTCTTTACAAGCCCAGACTTGAGGCTGACTCACCTCTTTGGTGGTCATGATCACTTTCGCAATCCTGTCATCGGAGAGTTTTACTATGGTTCCCGGTGGATAGATGCCGAGAATCTTAACCAAGACTGCAATCAATGACTCTGAATGCTTACTCGAACGATTTTTAAACAGATAACCCAATGCCACTTGAGGAGATGTCACTTGCTGACCACTGAGCTGCTGATCATAATCATTTGCTAGGCTTACGATCTGCGTAACGATTGGGATCTTATGCCCCGTTAATCCGTCAGGAAATCCCGAACCATCAACAAACTCATGGTGGTGTAGAATGACATTTAACACCTCTTTAGGGAATAATCCTGACCGATTCAACATGTCAAAACCAAAATTAGGATGCATTTGTAAATAGCTGGCTTCGTGTGTCGTCAGTGCACCACGCTTTCGGCGGATCACATCGGGCACTTTAAGCTTACCGATATCATGCAGCAAACTGCCAAGGGCAATATCACGCAGATCTCTTGGAGTTAAATCCAGCGCGTGACCTATCATCATTGCCAACACCGCCACAGAGACACCGTGTTGGGTCACACTCACCTCTTTCTCATCCATCCCAACCAAGGTCAGAAACGGTGTTTCAACTTCCTGCAAATGGCTTAGCATGTCTTCAACCAGTGCCGCCGAAAGTCGATAGGCGCCTTCTGGATCGCTGACTATTTTACCAAACACATTACGGGAATTATTCACATTCATTAAAAAACGCTTTTGACTTAAACGCATCGCCTTACGGGTATCGGCCTTGAGGTCCCGTTCGGGTTCGATGGCTATCTCGTCTTCGATGTCTTCGTCTTCTTCAACGATATCCAGTTCGGCATTAGATTCCGATAACAAAAACACATAGGGAACCCCTAGGCCACGGATCATTTCGATTTGAGCGGCACTGCTAATATCAACGCGATTAAATAAAAAAGGGTGATTCGTCCATGACAAAGGCAACTTGACTCTCATGCCAAGCTGAATTTCTGATAGTAATAATTTTTTTTGAGGTACTTTTGCCACGCAGTATGACTCCTTTCAAATGTGATGCAGGACATAAACAGATGACCTCATCTGCGTATCCAACAGGGCACATTCAAGCTAAGTACATATAACTATAGATGATTCAAAGCGTTCGATGCAGAGTACAAATGAAAAATCCTTATCAAACTGAGGCATAAGACACATTAATTTGTGCCCTGCGCCTCAGAGTTAAATAAAGAGACTAAATAACAATAGGATAGGATCTTAAGGCTGAAGCTCTTTTTGTTCTATTTTTGGCTCTTCTTTTGGCCAGTCACGGAGATAATAACTGAGTCGCTTCGATTTAATGAGATAAATGCCCGACCAGAACAAGACTAACGCGTCTAAAGCGAGGCTCCAATGGAACAAGAACTGACCATGGATCAACCTTTGCCCCAACAAAACGCCATCAACAATCAGCAGCAACCACAGACCCCATTTTAAATGCACAAAAATAGGCCTTAACCATTGAGGTGAACGGCGACGTTCGGCAATCACCACAAGATAAATCAAAACTGCGCCCAGTCCCGCCCCGAGTGCTAGCAAAAAATCTGATTTTTCAGGGTAAAAAATCCTCACTAACTCAGAACGGTCACCCATCTGGGTCAGCGAGGCGATAAAAATGCACCAACCGCGCGCAAGGTAAGCTAATAGCGCATATAAAAAGATCGGCGGTTTAATATGGCCTTTATCATCGAGCCAAGTGATGTGACTGAAATTCAAATAGGTTTCCAATTAGCAAAAACTAAAACAGCATATTAAGGAGATGGTGCCATTCGCGGCTAATTCAATAGCCAAAGCTGACTATCTTTCCCCCATTTCTTTTTACGCGTGCAAATAAAAATAGCGCCATAGGTAAGGCGCTATTTAATACTTACGATTCAGTGGTTTTTAAACTGTAAATGCGAAACGTCAGACCAAAGTCAACGGCCTATTTCAGCCCACAGCAATCAAGCGTTCGCGGCGAGCAGTGCCAATAACTCGTCCTCATCCATCACCTTAACACCAAGCTCCTGCGCTTTCGCAAGTTTAGAACCTGCCGCCTCACCCGCCACTAAGCAATCGGTATTTTTCGACACACTGCCAGCCACTTTCGCCCCCAGCGCCTGCAACTGCGCCTTAGCATCATTACGATTGAGCTGATTTAAGGTCCCGGTCAATACCCAAGTTTGGCCTTTAAGCGGCTGCGCCTCAGCACTTGGCGCTTCTATGGCCGGCCAATGCACGCCAGCCGCGATTAAGGCATCGATAACCTCAAGGTTATGGGGCTGAGCAAAAAAGTGGGCCACATGCTGGGCCACCACAGTGCCAACATCTTCCACTTCGGTTAACTGCTCCACAGTTGCCACCCGCAGCGCATCTAAACTGGCAAAGTGCGCCGCAAGGTTTGCCGCCGTCGCCTCGCCCACTTCGCGAATGCCCAAGGCATATAAGAAACGCGCAAGTGTTGTGGTTTTGGCCGCTTCAATCGCCGCTGCTAAATTGGTTGCCGACTTCATCCCCATGCGGTCGAGCATAGTCATCATAGAGGCGGTGAGCTTAAACAGATCCGCAGGACTTTGGACGAGTTCTTTATCAATCAATTGCTCGACGACTTTGTCGCCCATGCCATCGATATCCAAAGCCTTGCGGGATGCGAAATGCTTAATCGCTTCTTTACGCTGAGCTTCGCAGAATAAACCACCGCTACAGCGCGCCACTGCCTCACCTTCGAGACGCTCGACTAAACTGCCACACACAGGGCAATTATGCGGAAATACAAT
The DNA here is from genome assembly GCF_031932105.1 of Shewanella sp. SP1S1-7. Taxonomy (NCBI): domain Bacteria; kingdom Pseudomonadati; phylum Pseudomonadota; class Gammaproteobacteria; order Alteromonadales; family Shewanellaceae; genus Shewanella; species Shewanella sp. SP1S1-7. The sequence continues at coordinate 6,918 of NZ_JAUOEU010000047.1, read as the reverse complement.
GCCAGTCGCCGTTTCAGGACGTCTTTCTGGCACTATGGCAACAATTTGTGGGATCACATCACCAGCGCGGCGGATGACCACAGTGTCACCGACTTTAATGCCTAAACGGGCAATTTCATCGGCATTGTGCAGCGTCGCATTCGATACCGTCACGCCGCCAACAAATACTGGCTTTAAGCGCGCCACAGGCGTCACCGCACCTGTGCGGCCCACTTGGAAATCGACGCCTTCAAGTAGAGTCATTTCTTCCTGTGCGGGGAATTTATAGGCAATCGCCCAGCGGGGAGATTTAGCCACAAAACCTAAACGTTGCTGCTGGGCAATATCGTTAACTTTCATCACGACGCCATCGATTTCAAACGCTAAATCGCCGCGACGAGTGAGAATGTCTTTATAGTAGTCATAGACTTGGCTTAATTCAGCGCAGACTTTGATTTCGCTACTAACGGGTAAACCCCACGACTTAAGCTGCTGTAACTGCTCGAAATGGGTTTTAGCTAACGGATGGGAATCCGGCTCAACAACCCCTAGCGCATAGGCATAAAAAGCCAATGAGCGGGCGGCGGTAATTTTACTGTCAAGTTGACGCAAGCTACCGGCAGCAGCGTTACGCGGATTAACAAAGAGTTTTTCATCCTTGGCGCGCGCCCTGTCGTTCAGCGCTTCAAAGGCGGCTTTAGGCATAAAGGCTTCGCCGCGCACTTCAACGAGTTCAGGGAAATCATTACCGCGCAATTTAAGCGGTATCGATTTAATGGTTTTAACGTTTTCAGTGATGTCTTCACCCACTGAACCATCGCCGCGGGTCGCAGCGCGCTCAAGCACGCCATGGCGATACAAGATACTCACGGCAAGGCCATCGAGTTTAGGCTCGCAGCAAAAACTCACCTCACCCACTTTATCGGTGACACGTTTGTGGAAAGCACTGAAATCCGCTTCATCGAAGGCGTTATCTAAGCTCAACATAGGTTTAAGGTGAGTGATTTGATCAAATTTGGCGAGCGCCAATCCGCCCACCCTTTGAGTCGGTGAATCAGCCACAATCAAATGGGGATATAACGCCTCAAGCTTGAGTAAACGCTGCATCAACCTGTCGTACTCGGAATCGGTAATGCTCGGCGCATCATCCACATAGTAACGAATGTTGTGCTCGTTCAGTGATTGGCTGAGCGCCTGCATCACCTGCGATGCGTTTTCAGGGGTAACGTCTTCTGACACTAGTGTATCGAGTTGAATGTCTTGCATATTCTTTATCCAGAATGCTTTAGATCACAAAAAGTAGATCACAAAAAATGAGGCCGCAATTAGCGGCCTCATCAATATATAAACCGCCAAATTGCGGCGTCGGCTAAGCGTTAGCGCGAATGCGGTGTAAATAATCTTGCTTAGTAAACTCGCCCCAAGGCAGACGTTGACCGTCGAGCACCACGGCATCGATCTCCTCAGCGAGTTGGCGCGCAGAGTTAAGCATAATCGAGAAGTTCATTAAAGCATCGCCGTAGCAAGGTAACGTCATGAAAAATACCACACCTTGAGTACTGAACTGCTCCATGTTGTCCGGATCAAACACGCCAGGTTTTAGCATGTTAGCAATAGAGAACAAGACTTTACCATTGCCCGCGTTATCCACATGGCGATGGAAAATGTTCATATCGCCATATTTAAAATTCAAAGTTAAGAAACAAGGTAGCAGTTCAGCGCCGTTCAGCTGTTGGCCATCTTTTGCGACCACATGTAAAACCAGCACGTCGCGTGGCTCACCTAATTCATCTTCAGCGGCTTGTTCGACAAGCGTTTCTTGTTGATGATCTGTTTTATATTCATTTTCTTCAAACAAAGCAGTTTGCTGCGGCGCGGTACGTAGCGCTTGTTCTTGCTCAGCGGCTTTTTGCGCCACAATAGCAGCATGGGATTGACCCATTTGCGGCACTTGCGTGCCCAAGACGGGCTCTTGGCGCGAGACTTTAGGACCGCGGTGTTGCTCTTTTGCAACTGGTGGCTGCAAGCTAAAATCAGGCTGAGCTGGAATAGGTTCGTGTTTCGTTTCTACCTTCAGCCCTGATTTAAGTTCTGCTTTAAATTCTGGCGATGTCAATTCTTGCGGCTTAGTCTCTAGCTTTACTTCTTGTTTCAAATAAGGATTGGCCGCGGGAGTCTCGTTGTTAGGCGCAAGTTCGCCAGCTTTACGCACTCGCACCGCACCAATACCGTCGGCATCAAATCCTTCGGCATCAATTCGCTTAGGGCTCGACTCACCTTTCTCGGCCTGTTTCTTATAAAAATTGCCCATTGGACTATCTTTCAATGACTTAGGTTGTTGTCTTCTGATAGACCAAAATCCATGCACCAGCACAGCAACTATGGCTATGGCGCCTAAAACAAACAATACTAGTTGCAAATCTTCCATTGGTTACCCTGTCTTTGTTCTAGTTATCCAGCGTCAGCCATCGCCACCGCTTGCTCTATGTCTACCGCGACTATACGAGACACACCGGGCTCGTGCATAGTCACGCCTATAAGTTGATCAGCCATTTCCATGGTTATTTTGTTATGGCTGATATAAATAAACTGTACGCTCTGTGACATTTCTTTCAGTAATCGACAGAAACGTTCTACGTTGGCATCGTCTAATGGCGCATCCACTTCGTCTAGCATACAGAAGGGAGCAGGATTCAGCCTAAAAATTGCGAATACCAATGATAAAGCGGTTAAGGCTTTTTCACCACCCGAAAGAAGATGGATTGTGCTGTTCTTCTTACCTGGCGGCTGCGCCATGATAGTGACGCCAGTTTCCAGTAAATCATCGTCCGTTAACGCTAAGTAAGCTCGACCGCCACCAAACACCTTTGGAAATAAGCGTCCGAGATCTTCATTGACTGAGTCAAATGTCGTCTTAAAGCGGCTTCGGGTTTCTTTGTCTATCTTACGGATCGCTTCCTCTAAGGTCGCCAGTCCCTTATTTAAATCGTCATCTTGATGATCAAGATAGGATTTTCGCTCACTTTGCTGTTCAAATTCTTCGATAGCCGCAAGGTTAATCGCGCCTAAGCGAACAATTTTCTGCCGTATTTGATCTAAATCACTCTGCCACTTGTCAGGCATGCCCTCCGCAGGCAGGTTTCCAAGGATTTCAGACAGAACAATTTGCTGTTCCTGTAAGGCTTCTAGCTGACTATTGGCTTGGCCTTTTATTCCTTCACGACGTAACTTTAACGTGCTCAGGCTTTGAGTCAAGCCCTCAAGCTTACCAAGCTCTTGTTTTTGCTTTATTCCTATACTGTTTAATGTCTCAGTGAGCCCACTTTGCTGCTGACGGACGTTTTTTAAGCCCTGTTGTTGCTCATGTTGTTGCTGCAATAACTGCGTTAACTGCTCAGTCAGCTGCACACTATTTTGTACGCCACTCAATTGGGCGACTTTGGCAAGTTCAGCTAACACTGACTCACGAGTGTGGATAAGTTCATTGACACGCACTTGCTGTAATTCAATTTGTTCAGTACTGACGGCCATGCGCATCGTTACAGCTTGTAAGGCAGAAGCTGTGGTCGATAACTGACGTTCAACCTCAGTAATACGCGCTTTCAATGCTTGATGGCGCACGCTATCGGCCTGCGTGTCTTGCGTGAGTTGTCGCTGAATATCTAGACTCGCCTGCAACGCATCATCAAGCTCTGTTTCTTGTTCTGCCAATAATTCGCATTGCTCGCTCAAGCGTTCAAGGTCAAGCAAGCTCGCGCTTAATGCCGCTTCAAGTTTGCTCTGCTGCTCAGCGCGCGCCTTTACTTGCTCAGTTAAGCCACTGAGATGCATCGACTTCGTCGCTTTATCCAACTGTAATTGATGCAATTTTTGCGCGCCAGCAGTCAATTGTTGTCTTTGCTGCTGCAAGGTAGCCGCAAGATCCGTCATCTTGCCTTGCTGTAGGTGCAAGGATTGCTGCAAATCGAGGATGTTTTGCGCTAACTGGGCTTGCTCTTTGCTGAGCTGTACCAGTGACTGAGCGCCCTCTGTCTTAGTGATTAAAAAACCTTGACCGAGGAGATACCCGTCGGCGGTGACAATCCGCTCATCGGTCTTTAACTGCGGCAGTAGCTGTTTTGCCGCGTGAATATCTTTTGCCCACTTAAGCCCCGCTAACCAAGGGGCAAGATTCACCTCAGCCTGTAAGTACTCACTCTGAGAGGATTGCGACGCTAACGCTTGAAACCCCATTTCGGTTTCAGTGACGCCAACGGGCAAGGTCAACAAACCATTGAGGGCGAGTTCGGCCGCGGTTTCCCAACCATTTTCAACGGTTAGACTCTGCCATAACTGCGGTTTATCACTTTGCTGTTCCTGCTTAGTCAACCACTGTTCAACCAGCTCATGGCGCGCTTTAGTCGCGGTTAATTGCTGCTGAATGTGCTCGGCGCTATGGCGGGCGTCATCCAAAGCTTGCGTGCTTGCGCTAACAATTTGTTCTTGCTGATGATTAATCTCGGTTTGTAGCCTAGTGGCGTCAGCAAGAGACGCTATTTCTTGTTGCAGTGGTGTGATGTTTGAGGCGAGGTCGCTGTCCACTAAAGCGATGAGCTGCGCTTGCTGCTCACTGCTTTGCTGCTGTTTATGCTGCAATAATTGCTGTTGATGCGCTAACTGACTACGGCGCAGTTCAAGCTGTAACTTGTGCTGCGAAACATCCACTGCCTGTTGGCGCGCCACTTCGGCCTGCTGCTGACTGCGCTCTATGCTCATTTCCCATTGGGATTGCAGCTCATCCATGATTTCTTGCTGTTCATCATGCTGCGGCCCAAGCTTGGCAAGCTCAAGCTCTAACGCGCTAAGACTCGCTTTATAGCCGTTGAGCTTATCGGTGTTTTGCAGGATCTGTTCTTTCACTTGCGCCAACTGGGTTTCAAGCTGGGCATCACGCTGCTTTTGATTCTGTAACTGTTGTTCTAACTTAGCGATGTCGGTGCCCGTCAGATAATAGGCCTCAACTGCGCGTTGTTCTTGCTCCGCTAATTGGGCGAGTTGCACTTGCAATTCAGTCGTTTGCAATTCATCGGTTTGCGCGAGCGACTGCGCCGCCGCTTGTTGCACTTCTATGGCGCGGATTTGCTCAGACAGACTCGCCATCTGATCTTGCAACTCTTGATAGCGCATCACGAGGAGTTCAGCATGGGTCTTGCGCTCGGCCTGTTTTAGCTCACGATATTGCTTCGCGGCCTTGGCCTGCTGCGCCAGTTTATCTAACTGTTTGCCGAGTTCACTGCGAATATCGCCTAAACGCTCGAGGTTTTCGCGGGTATGGCGGATACGATTTTCGGTTTCGCGGCGGCGTTCTTTATAGCGAGAAATCCCTGCGGCTTCTTCAATAAAAGTGCGCAAGTCTTGAGGTTTAGATTCGATAAGGCGAGAAATCGTGCCCTGCTCAATAATGGCGTAGCTGCGCGGACCAAGACCTGTGCCCATAAACAAGTCGGTAATGTCTTTACGGCGACACTTTTGGCCATTGAGAAAATACCAAGACTCACCGTCTCGGCTCACCTGACGCTTAACGGCGATTTCTTCGTAACTGGCATACTGACCCGCGAGGCGACCATCTTTATTTTCAAAAATAAGTTCAACACCCGCCACAGACACAGGTTTTCGTGCGCTTGAGCCGTTAAAGATCACGTCGGCCATCGAATCACCGCGCAGGTGTTTCGCCGAACTTTCACCCAATACCCAACGCACGGCATCGATCACATTCGATTTACCGCAGCCATTTGGGCCAATAATGGCGGTTAATGCCTGTAAAAAAGGAATTTTAGTGGGATCGACAAACGACTTAAAGCCGGCAAGTTTTATCTGTTTTAATCTCATGGTGCCAGTTAGCGCGTCTCTGAAGTCTGGCCCGAAAATGAGCCCAGTGGTGCAAATACATTTATCGGCCAACTTTAACAAAGCAGGCAGCATTTTGTAACGCTTTTTATTGAATTCATGCGGCTTTTAGCTTGTCATCTGCCCATGAGTTGATCACAATCGCAGTTATCTTTATATCAGGCAGTCTCTCAAGATGTAGCCCAACTTTTTGGAAAGACGATATGACACAGAAGAAAACCTTGCCCTTCCCAGCCAAAAGCGGCGTTAATTATTTTCTCGATGGCTTTGGTTTAATTACACGTAAAGGCCTGCGCACTTTCGTGTTTATTCCCTTGATGATCAACCTGCTGCTGTTTGCGGGCGTCATTTATGTAGCAATAGGCCAGTTAGATACGCTATTCACTTGGATGAATGCCCAGTTGCCTGACTACTTAAGCTGGTTAAACTTTTTGCTTTGGCCACTCGCAGTGACCACTATGCTGGTGATGCTCGCCTTTGTGTTTAGCTCGGTGATGAACTGGCTCGCCGCCCCCTTTAATGGTCTGTTGGCTGAAAAAGTCGAGCAACTATTAACTGGCAAGCCGCTGAATACCGGTACTGGCATCGATTTAATCAAAGACTTACCGCGTATCCTCGGGCGTGAGTGGATCAAACTCAAGTACTATCTGCCCCGCGCACTGATATTTTTGTTGCTGTTTTTAGTGCCTATGGTGGGCCAAACGCTGGCGCCAATCTTATGGTTCCTGTTCAGCGCTTGGATGATGGCAATTCAGTACTGCGATTACCCCTTCGATAACCATAAGGTCAGTTTTAAGGATATGCGCTTTGCCTTGAATCAAACCCGTGGCACGAGTTTTAGCTTTGGCGCTACTGTGACGCTGTTTTCCATGATCCCCATCGTCAACTTTATCGTGATGCCTGTGGCGATTTGTGGCGCAACGGCGATGTGGGTCGACAAGTATCGTGAAGCCTACCGCAATCATGCAATCGCACCAGAATAATTAAAGATAACAATACTTGTCTAAAATGATGTGGGTTTGATATCGATTCCTGCAACATAAAAACAGCCTC
>NZ_JAUOEU010000046.1:0-22401 GCF_031932105.1 Shewanella sp. SP1S1-7 | reverse complement strand
AGAGCTCCCTTTATTGATTGACGCTAACTATTAGCGATCGAACCTTAAGTTATCGATAAGCCGTGCTTTACCTATATAGGCGGCGGCTAAAATCACTAAGGCTTGATCCTGATGTTGGGCCTGTTCTAGCGTGTGAGCGTGGCGAATTTCGAGATAATCAGGCGTAAAACCGGCCGCGATTAACTTGGCTTTTGCTAGCTCGGTCACTTGTTCAAAACTTTCACCTTGCTTGATCCCAGTGGCCATGGCATCTATGGCTTGTTTTAGTGCAGGCGCTGCGGCTTTTTCTGCGGCAGTGAGGTAACCATTGCGCGAACTCATGGCTAAGCCTGAGTCTTCACGTATGGTATCAATACCGATAATTTCAATCGGTAATGACAAGTCTTCAACCATAGTTTTGATCACTAACAGCTGTTGATAGTCCTTATTACCGAATAGCGCCACATCGGGCTGTACTATGTTAAACAGTTTACAAACGATAGTCGCAACACCACGAAAATGTCCCGGACGGCTCGCACCACAAAGCACGTCGGAAATCCCAGGGACTTCGACATAGGTTTGCTGCTCTAGACCCTTGGGATACATCACGGCTGGCGTTGGGGTGAATAACAGTTCAGCGCCAGCGGCGGTGAGGGCTTCGCTGTCGGCAGCCAGTGTGCGTGGGTAAGCATCTAAATCTTCGTTCTGACCAAATTGCATTGGATTAACGAAAATTGAGACCACCACATGGTCACACTTGCTCGCGGCTTCTTTGACTAAAGTAATGTGTCCCTGATGGAGATTGCCCATGGTAGGCACAAAGGCGACGGTTTCGCCCTTGGCACGCCATGCACGCACTTGGGTGCGAATATCATCAATATGGGCGCTAGTGATCATTGAGCCTTACCTTGCATAAATCGGTTATTAATTAAAAGTGTGTTCGTCGCCAGGGAATGTTCCTTGGGCAACTTCGTCGATATAGGCGCGCACGGCCGAGCGAATTTCACCGGTTTGTTTTAGGTAGTTTTTCGAGAAACGTGGAATATAACCACTTGAAATACCTAACACATCATGCATGACCAAAATTTGTCCATCGGTCGATGCGCCCGCGCCAATCCCAATAACCGGAATCGTTAAGGCTTGAGTGATCGCCGTTGCGAGTGGCGCAGGAATACATTCCACAACCAATAGTTGAGCACCGGCCGCTTCTAACGCTTTTGCTTCGTCGAGAATGCGCTGGGCATTTTCGGCGTCGCGGCCCTGCACTTTAAAACCACCAAATACATGGACCGACTGAGGTGTTAAGCCTAAGTGAGCACACACGGGAATACCGCGTTCCGTGAGCTTAGTGACAGTTTCAAGTAACCAGTGGCCACCTTCGACTTTGACCATGTTCGCGCCAGCCTGCATCAACTCAGTGGCGTTAACCATAGCTTGTTCTGGTGTGGCGTAACTCATAAAGGGCATATCGGCGATCAGCAGGGCACGTTCGATACCGCGACGGACACAGCGAGTATGGTAAGCGATATCTGCTGTAGAGACGGGCAGGGTATCGTCATGGCCTTGGAGAACCATTCCTAGAGAATCGCCGACGAGCAGCACATCTACACCTTCGCTATCGAACGCGCTGGCAAAACTGGCATCATAGGCTGTCAGTGCCGTGAATTTTCTACCTTCCTGTTTGTATTTCAACAGGGTTGAGCTAGTAATTTTAGACATATGGATGATCTTCAAACCAAATAGAAGTGGTGTTATAAGCTAACTGGGGACGGACTTCAATGATCAATGCCCAGTTGTTGTAACTCGGCCAACATTTTTGTATCGATAAGACTGCCGATTGCAGTGTTGCACGGCAGAATAAGATTTGGTGCGATTGCAGCTAAAGGCACGAGCACAAAGCTGCGCTCTTTCATACCGTAGTGGGGCACTTTGAGTCTGGGAATGTCAATATTCTCATTGCCGTACAAGAGTAAATCGAGATCTAAGGTTCTGGGCCCCCAACGCTCAAGACGCACTCGACCTTGGGTGTTTTCGATATGCTGCAATGCATCGAGTAAGGCTAATGGCTCAAGATCAGTATCGAAACTGACCACCGCATTAACATAATCGGGTTGCACGACATCGCCCATAGGCGTCGAATGATAATAAGGGGAAACCAGTAGACTATTGCCTAAGGCTAATGCGGACAATGCCGTGACGGCATTGTCCAATTGCGCCTTGGGATCGTCGAGATTCGCGCCTAATGCGACGTAGACGCGAGGCATTATTCCGCCGCTTTCGCTTTTGGTGCGCCACTTGCCTTAGGTGTGCTCGTCGGCGCTGAACCATCGGTATTCGGCGCGCGAGGACGGCGACGACGTTGAGTGGCATTACGGTTGCGATTTGGCGATTTACTGCCGCTACGCGCAATGGCTAAGCGTTCGGTTTCATCGGCTTCAACAAACTGTTGCCACCAAGCGGCACTCTTAGCGACATTACCCGCTTCGACTTCGCCTCTGAGCAAGAGCAAATCGTATGCGGCTCTAAACTTAGGATGTTCCATCAGTTTAAAGGCGCGAGTGCCTTGGCTACGATCAAAGCGTAACTGTAACTGCCAAATGTCTTTTGCTGGCGTACTAAAACGGCGTGGAATGCTAATGGTTTGGCATTGCTGCTCCATCACATCGCCCATAGCGGCAAAGAAGGCATCGTATAAGGTCAGGCCACTTTCAACGGCAATATCTTCGGCGCGTTGACGCAGTGGATACCAGAGAAGCGCAGCATAGAAGAATGAAGGCGTCACCGGCTTATCTTCGTTAACTCTTTGATCTGTGCTCTTCATAATGGCTTGCACCATTTTCATGGTCGTGCCTTTAGGATCATCTTTTAGCAGAGCGGCCACTTGCGGAAACAGCGGCGCGAATAGCTTGTATTCTTGCATCAGTTCGAAGTTGGCTAAGGCTTTGCCTGCAAAGAAGAGTTTCAGCACTTCTTCGTACATACGCGCTGCGGGAATATCTTTTAGCAGTGGCGCTAATTGTTTAATCGGCGCAGCTGTTACTGTTTCGATACCCATGTTGAGTTTAGTGGCGAAACGCACCGCCCTTAACATACGCACCGGATCTTCACGGTAACGGGTTTCTGGATCGCCAATTAATCTCAACGTACCCGCTTTGAGATCGGCCATACCGCCGCCATAGCTGCGGATCGAGTAATCGCTGATATCGTAATAGAGGGCATTGACGGTAAAGTCGCGGCGCTCGGCATCTTCGTCGATTTCGCCATAGACGTTATCACGTAGCAAACGCCCTTCGGCATTGGCTTTGGAAACTTTCTCATTGCTTTCGCCATGATGACCACGAAAGGTCGCCACTTCGATAACATCGCGGCCGAAAACGATATGGGCCAGACGGAAACGACGACCGACGACTCGGCAGTTGCGGAATAGTTTTTTGATTTCTTCCGGCGTCGCATTGGTCACGACGTCGAAATCTTTCGGTTCAATCCCTAAGAGTAAATCGCGTACACCGCCGCCGACTAAATAGGCTTTAAAACCTGATTTATTCAGTCTGTATAATACCTTAAGGGCATTTTCGCTGATTTGTTTGCGCGAGATGGTATGGGCATCTCTCGGCACTAACTCTAAGCTTAACGCACCGGAACTTTGTTCAGGTGTTGTTGGTTCAATCTGAGCTTGAGTCGGAGCGGTCGTTTTAGGCGCGTCTTCAAATAGCTGTTTGCAGAATTGGCTGATACGGCGAAAAATGGGACACCTCGAAATATGATCTGTTATTTGATTAAAAATCTGGCGGCTATCATATACCAAATGCAGCCTAATGAGTATATCAGGGCTCGATCAGTATCTCAGATTGTTGCGGTATAGTGGATAATTGAAACTGATTTACGGCTTGAGCGAGCATTTGTGCCACAGAACCTTGGGTCTCAACAGGTTGTTGGCCTAAAAATGCCAGCGCCGCATTGAGGCTCGACTGTGGATTAAGTGTATCAATCGCTTGCGCATGATTCTGTTTAGAGAGTTTAAATCCCTTGCTCAAACAGGCAAGCGGCAAGTGCAACCATTGCGGTGCAGCCAAGCCAAAGTTTTGATACAAACTCAGTTGGCGACAACTGGCTTCGATTAAGTCACAACCTCGAACCACTTCAGTGATCCCTTGATAAGCATCGTCGAGCACCACGGCCAGTTGATAGGCGTACAGGCCATCGCTGCGTTTGATTATGAAATCCTCCGCAGCAAAATGGCTATCGACGCTGATATGGCCCATGAGGTTATCGTCAAATTGCTGCACTTGCGCGGTATTGACTATCCGCACCGCCCCCGACTTAAGCACATTTGCAGCTTGGGTTTGTGGCAACCGGTGACAGCGGCCATCGTAGACGCCGCCCATGGCTTGAATTTGCTTGCGACTACATTGGCAGAAATAAGCTTTATCTTGGGCGAGCAGCGAATCAATTTGTGCTTGATAGGCCGCAGTGCGCTGGCTCTGATACAGCGGCACATCATCCCACTCAAATCCATAGGCTTCTAAGGTGCGCAAGATATCATCGGCCGCGCCTTTGACTTCCCGTGGAGGATCGATGTCTTCAATACGAATTAACCATTTACCCTGTTGCGAGCGCGCACGCAGATAACTGCCAAGGGCGGCGATAAGCGAGCCAAAGTGCAAGGCACCCGAAGGCGAAGGCGCAAAACGGCCGACATAGGGGCGATAAATTGAAGTTGGAGAAGATAAAGTCGCCATAGTACTGAGTTAGCAGCTAGTGTCAGTCAAAGTGGGCGTATTTTAGAGGGATACAAGGATAAAAGCGAATCGGGGTAAATTGGAGTGAGCTTGGCTTCAACTCGAAGAGTCAGGGTGTTGTTAGAAACAAATAGGCGGGGGAAATCCCCGCCCAGTATGCTTGATTAACCAGCCATTTGTTTCTCTTTGATCTCTGCAAGCGTTTTACAGTCGATACATTGATCGGCTGTTGGACGCGCTTCGAGACGGCGGATGCCGATTTCGATACCGCAAGAATCACAGAAGCCGAAATCGTCTTCTTCAATTTTTTGCAGTGTTTTTTCGATTTTTTTGATCAGCTTACGTTCTCTATCGCGAGCACGAAGTTCGAGGCTGAACTCTTCTTCTTGTGCTGCACGGTCAACAGGATCGGGAAAGTTTGCGGCTTCGTCCTGCATGTGGCTAAGAGTACGGTCGACCTCTTCACGCAACTGATTGCGCCAAGCTTCAAGAATTGTCTTGAAGTGACCCAGTTGCTTAGCGTTCATATACTCCTCACCCGGTTTTTCCTGGTAAGGATTTACACCTGCGATAGCGAGTACGCCAAGTTTTTTGGTGCCTTCAGGCATAACGCATCTCCTGTAATCATTTGCGTTTGTAGGGCGTCCTTAAGAACGGCCGCTATCTATAGCAGAATCTTCACATCGAGGCAAACTTTTCATTCTGCTTTGATTGAATTTTTTGACTATGTTCGCTAATTCAAATGAAATCAAATTTAACTCAGCCTTAACATCATACTCGGACAACACAGGCTTGGGCTAGGTGAATCTCAGTCGGGGACATTTCGCAGCGATAGGCAAGGACTTCCACTCCTGCTAACACTGCTTTTTTCAGTAACTTAGCATATTCAGGGTCGATATGTGCTGCGGGAGCAACACTGAATATGTCACTGTGCTGCACCACAAACAGCAATACGGCTCTGTGGCCTTGGCTGACCATGTGCATCAATTCACGTAAATGTTTTTGACCGCGTAGGCTCACAGCATCAGGAAAATAACCTTGGTCATCCTCGAGCAAAGTACAACTTTTGACTTCTATATAACAGTCGGGTTTTTGAGCACCCTGTAGCAGGATGTCGATGCGGCTATTTTCATCACCATATTTAACTTCACGGCTTAGGCTGTCATAACCTGTGAGCTCCTTGATGATACCTTTATTGATGGCTTCTTCGGCTAAGGTGTTCGCTTGACCCGAGTGGATTCCGATTAGGCCAGCATCTGGCGTGGTCATCAGTTCCCATGTATGGGCATACTTACGTTTAGGGTTATCAGAGGTAGAAAACCATACGGTTTCACCGGGATACAGGCAATTACGCATAGAACCCGTATTGGGGCAATGCAGAGTGATCTCACTGCCGTCGCTTAACTGCACATCGGCCAGAAAACGTTTATAGCGGCGCAGTAAAATGCCCTGTTGTAGTGGCGGAGTAAATTCCATCGGTAGACCTATATCGGCTGTTCTAGGCCGCAAAGCCTAGCAAATTTCGCAAATGTTTACAGATTTTACCTGAGTAACTTCAGCCAATCGCTTTGCGTCATCGCCTGCTAGCAGTAAACTGCCGCCATAAAGTTTGTTCTGATTGTTCTAAAACGAATCGAAAAATAAGGATCCCTAATGAGTGAACTAAAAGTAACTGAATTAATGAAAGTGCAATTAACCAAAGAAGCGCCGGCCGCCCACTGGGGCAAAGCCGATGTGACTTATACTGCCGACGGTGCGCAAATTCATTTAGCGGGTGGTGATGAGCTGCGTCAAATTCAAATGGCGGCCCGTAAACTGCGCAGCCAAGGTATTAGCTGTGTGGTATTGGCCGGACAGCTTTGGGATCTGAATAGCCAGTGGGTGTTTGCCCAAGGTTTCGCGACGGCAAAACCTGGTTATCAAATTCACTGGTGTGGTGATGAAGCTGTGCAAGCCGAATTGCAACGCCGACTCGATGTGGCAACCTTTGCCCGTCAACTGATCAACGATACGCCTGAAAACCTATCGCCAGTGAAGCTTGCCCAACAAGCGGCGAAATGGTTGGCTGAAGTCGGTGGCGATATGGTGAGCTATCGGATTATCGAAGGCGAAGCGCTGCTCGAAGAGCAGTGGATTGGTATCCATGCTGTCGGTCGCGGCAGTGAGCGTCCACCGGCAATGTTAGAGTTAGACTTCAACCCATTAGCCGCCGATGCACCTGTATCTGTTGCGCTTGTGGGTAAAGGGATTACTTTTGATTCTGGCGGTTACAGCATTAAAGCCTCTGAAGGCATGTTAGGCATGAAATGCGACATGGGCGGGGCGGCGACTGTGACTGCCGCGCTCGGTTTAGCAATTAAATCTGGCCTAAACAAACGGGTTAAACTCTTCTTATGTTGTGCTGAAAACTTGATCAGCGGCCGTGCTTATAAGTTAGGCGATATCCTGACCTACAAAAATGGCGTAACAGTTGAAGTGGTGAACACAGATGCGGAAGGGCGCTTAGTGTTGGCCGATGGTCTGCAAGCCGCTTCTGCGACAGGCGCTCCTTTTATTATCGATGCAGCGACCCTTACAGGCGCCGCTGTGATGGCAGTCGGTTCTAACTACAACGCGATTTTCTCGCCACAGACTGATGTGTTGCAACTGGCCCAGCAAAAAGCCACGAGTGTTGCCGAGCGTGTATGGCCGCTGCCGCTGGATCCTTGGCACAAAGAAATGTGTCCATCAGCCTATGCTGACACAGCCAACAGCCGCGCAATGAAAGGCGGCGGTGCTGGTGGTGCTTCTAATGCCGCTGGTTTCCTATGGCGCTTTGTTTCACCAGAAGCTAAATGGTTGCACGTTGATTTAGCGGGCGCTTTTGAAGATTCGGCTTCTGCTATGTGGGGCGCGGGTGCAACAACCCACGGCGTATTGACCATTAGTGAATTGATCAAAGGCTAAGCCTAGATTTAAGTCTAGCGCTAAGACTCAGTTAGATAAGTCAGCGCAGATCCATTAAGGTTCTGCTGACTGGATTAAAACCGCCTACGGGCGGTTTTTTATTGGGTGAAATACTAGGCCGATAGTTTACTTGGCGTTTCAGCGGCTTCATGGCATGTTATGGCTGAGCGTTTTTAATCGGGAAACATGATGATAACTATACGAAAAGCAACAAAAGCAGATGCTCAGGCCTGTTGGGATATCCGCAATGCGGCTATCAATAAAGGCTGCGCCGGATTTTATGATGCGGGCGATCTGATTATTTGGACCGAAGGCGAACTGACCGAGCAATTTAGTCGTATCGTCGATGCGCATTTTTATGTGGCAGAACAATCCAATGACGAGCCGCCGCTTAAGAGAGTGGTCGGTATGGTCATGTTGGATGAACCCTACGCCCAGTTAGAGGCGCTGTTTGTCTCCCCCGATGTCATGGGGCTTGGGGTCGGTAAAGTGCTACTGCAATTTATTGAAACCATGGCTTTTAATCAAGGTATTGCCCAGTTGAGGTTGGAATCGACTTTGAATGCGGTGGATTTTTATCGCCACTGTGGTTTTGGTGGTGAAGGTTTAGAAGAGGAATCCATCTACTGCTCGCCCAGAGGCATAGCCTTAGAGTGCATGGTGATGTACAAGAATCTCGTGCGTAGAAAATCAGTTTAAAATACAGGCTGGATCAAGCACAGGTATGGAGTTAACTGTTTATTAAGAGGTTGCTGACATACACGAGGGAATCAATGGATGTGGAATTAATTCTTCATAAGAGGTTGCTGACATACTCAAGGAAATCAACAGAGCAAGTATGGATGTGGAATTAACTCTGAAGATTTAGAGTTTAAGAGAAGTTTGCTGACATACTTAAGGTAATCAACAGGTCAAGCATGGATGTGGAATTAACTGTTCATAAGAGGTTGCTGACATACTCAAGGAAATCAACAGATCAAGATGGGGGAATTAACTCCCAAGAGTATGCCAACTATCGTTCTTTCGCCTGAAATCCCGATGCCGATAAGATTAGCGCTAATGGCTTAAATCAAACTTAATCTATTGCAAAAAAAGACTTTATTTCCTTAACCTTTCGTTAAATTCGCCCCCCATTCGCAAAGTTTTAGTTTGCTTCGGGAGTATTGAGTTGCTGGCGTTTTTCCATCAAATCTTTAATCAAAGGCGTGAGGATAAGCTCCATCGCCAGCGACATTTTACCGCCGGGCACGACTAAGGTGTTGACCCGTGACATAAATGAACCTTGGATCATATTGAGGTAATAGGGGAAGTCGACGTTATTGATGCCGCGAAAGCGGATCACTACAAAGCTCTCGTCTAAGCTCGGAATATCTTTGGCGCTAAAGGGGTTAGATGTATCGACCGTTGGCACCCGCTGAAAGTTAATATGAGTGCGGGAGAACTGCGGCGTCATGTGCTTAATATAGTCATCCATGCTGCGCACAATTGACCCCATGACTTTTTCACGGCTATGGCCGCGCTCCGAAGTGTCACGGATAATTTTTTGGATCCACTCTAAGTTGACTATCGGCACCATGCCGATCAGCAAGTCCACATGCTGGGCGACATTGGCATCACCAGTCACCACGCCGCCATGCAGGCCTTCGTAGTAGAGCATGTCAGTATTTTCAGGTAGTGGTCGCCATTGGGTGAAAGTGCCGGGCATCTGGTTAAAAGGCACGGCCTCATCGAAGGTATGTAAATAGCTGCGGGTTTCGCCTTGGCCTGTGGCGCTGTAGTCGCGAAAGCATTGTTCCAAGCGGGCAAAGTTATTGGCCTCTGGGCCAAAATAGCTGAGGTTGCGGTTTTCAGCTTGGGATTTGCGGATCATCACTTCCATTTCAGCGCGGGTAAAATGATGAAAGCTGTCGCCTTCGACAAAGGCGGCGTTGATCCCTAGTTGGCGAAAAATATGGCTAAAGGCGGTGGTCGTCGTGGTGGTTCCCGCGCCTGATGAGCCTGTAACTGCAATAATGGGATGTTTTGCTGACATTTTTTCTACCTAGCTAGGAACCAAAAGAGCCGCTTATGGGGAAGCGATAAAAACGCGAGTACTATTTATACGGTACAGAGGTAGGGCTGGTCAATCTTGCTGCTGTGCTATTTGATCCGCCGAGCGTATCGCGAAGGACTCATCGTCTTCACTGTATTCTAATTTCAGCTTACCTTGTTTAAGTGCTTGTTGACATTGAACTATCGCCTGAGCCAGTTCCTGTTCATCGAGACTGGCAAAGCTGCCATCCTCCACCTGACCGAGAAGATACTCGCGGATCAAATTGGCGAGCGTTTCCTTTGGGAGTTGTAACAGGGCTTCATACGGAATGAGCATCGGTGCTTCCTTGGATAGTATTGTCGTCGTTGATTGGGTCTTCGCTAGGCTTGCCTAAGCTTTGATCGCCGAGTAAAAAGTGCAAAGTCCGTCGCTCAAGATAGAAGCGTGGTTTCCAAGGTGTACCGCCTTCGATAAAGCCAACATGACCGCCATAGGGGTGCAGTTCGTATTCCACATAACCCGATAGTTGGTTTGTCTTTGGGATCACTTCATCTGTCATAAAGGGATCGTCTTTGGCATGCATGATAAGCGTCGGTTTAGTAATGCGGCTGACAAAGGGTAAGCCACTGGCACGCGTATAGTAATCGTCGACGCCGTCAAAGCCATGCAAAGGCGCTGTGACTTTATCGTCAAAATCATAGAAGGTATTTAAACGGTCGACCTGCAACTGGCTCAGCGGCATAGAGAGGGCTAAATCGGGATCGTTTAATTTATGGCTGATTTTTTGCTGTAACTGTTTGATTAAATAGCTTTGATATACTTTCGAAAAACCATTTTCTAAGCGTTTAGCGCAGGCCGATAATTGCAGCGGCGCCGACACTACCACAGCGCGGGCGAGTAAACTGTCATCCTGATATTCGCCCTGATACTTAGTCAGCACATTGCCGCCTAAACTGTAACCTACGGCTAATAAGGGCGATTGCGGATACGCGCTTTTCAGTGTCGATAGACTAAACTGTAAATCGTCCGTGTCACCACTGTGATAACTGCGCGCGAGGCGATTGGACTCACCCGAACAACTTCTGTGATGGTGCACCACGGCTGCGAGTTGCTGTTCTTTGCAGGCTTGCAGTATCCGCCGCGCATAATGGGACTGAGCACTTCCTTCTAAGCCGTGGATGATCACCACTATCGGTTTGCCAGACTGCGGAACATCCTGCCAATCTAAATCGACAAAATCGCCATCGGGTAACTCTAAGCGCTGCCGCTGTAATGCTGGTTTGGCCACTTTAGTGAATACGGGTAAAATCGTTTGTACATGGGGGCTCTTGGCCCACCATGGTGGCATAAAAGAATTTGGCATGGATGTTTATCTTGGTATCGGCTATTGCTGAAAATTAAAACGTGTGTTTAATTTATACCCAAGCGACCTCAAAATGCTGAAATTCTTATTCTGAAGTCGCTTAGATATAAACGCGTGGGCAGTGTAGCACAATTGTTTTTTATGCTGATATTTAGGCCGACATTTAGATTGATATTTAGGAGATAGAGATGAAGCGACGAACCTTTTTGATGGGCGCGTTTGCCGGTACGGCGGCGTTAGCCTTAGGGGTCAATCTTTATTCTCCTGAGTTTAGTTTGCCCGAGGACAGCGAAGGCAAAGATTATCGTTTGTTGTTTAGCGTGCTTTTACCTGTGATGCTCGACGGCGCTTTGCCCGATGTGGCAACTCACAAGCTCGCGGCGCAAAATCGCACTTTAGATGCCATCAAACAGTCAATTTCTGTGCTACCCGAGGAGCAGCAAACCGAGTTATTTGAACTGCTCGATATGCTCGAAAATCGCCTCGGCTTACTCGTACTGACCTCAAGCATGACACCGTTATTGATGCGCTCTCCCGCCGAGTTAACCGACATGCTAGAAACCTGGCGCCACAGTTATTTTGCTTTGTTACAAACGGCTTATCTGGGATTGCGGGAATTAGTGATGGCCAGTTACTACGCTTGCCCTGAACACTGGAGTCGCCTGCATTATGCCAAACCTGAACTGTTCAACTAGCTCGCCCGTTTGTAACCGAATCAAACGCCCAATAATAAGCATCTTACCCGCGACAGTGGAGCACTCAAGTTGGCAATCATAGATCCTATAGTGAATGGTTTAAACTCTGGTTGGTTGCACACTGATGCGAGCCAATTGCAAGAAAACCAACAGTTTGAAGCCGATGTGATTATTGTCGGCACGGGTGCTGGTGGCGGTGTGGCGGCCGAAATCCTCACCCAAGCTGGGCTAAGCGTGATCATGATTGAGGCGGGGCCGCTAAAATCCTCCAGCGATTTTAATATGGAAGAGCGGGTCGCTTATCCCAACTTGTATCAACAAGCTGCGGCGATGAAAACTGCCGACAAGGCGATTGGGATTTTTCAAGGCCGCGCAGTCGGTGGCTCAACCACCGTTAACTGGACTACCTCTATTCGCACGCCGACCGAGGCGTTAGCTTTTTGGGCGCAACATAAGTCGGTTGCAGGGCTTAATCGCGAGAGCTTAGACCCTTGGTTTGAGCAAATGGAGCAGCGGCTCAATATCCATGAATGGAACTATGAGCCTAATCGCAATAATGCCGCCCTGAAGCAAGGTTGTATCAATCTTGGCTGGGAATACACAGTCATTAAACGCAATGTGGCGGGTTGCTGGAATACCGGCTATTGCGGCATGGGTTGCCCGGTTAATGCGAAGCAATCTATGTTAGTCACCACGATTCCCTCGGCACTTGAGAAAGGCGCGCAACTGATCAGCCGCGCTAAAGTGACTAAGATTGAGCACCATAATGGTCAAGTGTTTGCGTTAAAAGCGCAGGCGCTGGATGTGAATTTACGACCCACTGACGTTGAGCTGTTATTTAAGGCTAAACATTATATTTTGAGTGCGGGCGCTATCCATACGCCGACGATTTTGATGCGCTCGCAGGTGCCCGATCCCCACAAACTTTTGGGTAAACGCACTTTTTTACATCCGACTTTATTATCCGGTGGCGTGTTTGCCGATTCGATCAATGGCCATAGCGGCGCGCCGCAATCTATCTATTCCGATGAGTTTGTGTGGAAGAATGACGCCGATGGTGAGCTCGGTTATAAACTCGAAGTGCCACCGGTGCACCCGATTTTAATTGCCTCTAAAACCTTAGGTTATGGCGCGAGTCATGCCGAGTTAATGGCGCAGTTCAATCAGTTACAAGTGACGATTGCCTTAATCCGCGATGGTTATCATCCCGACAGTCAGGGCGGTGAAGTGCACTTAACGCCTAAGGGATTTACCCTAGATTATCCGTTGACCGATGCCTTTTGGCGGGCCGCAAGACGCGCTTTTGCCAGTATGGCGGAGTTACAATTCTCGGCGGGCGCCTTAAAAGTGTTGCCGATCAGCGATGGTATGCCTTACTTATCTTCGTGGAAGGACGCCAAAGAGAGCATTGCGCAGATGTCACTCGCGCCACTGCGTACTATCGTCGCATCGGCGCACGTGATGGGCGGTTGTCCCTTCGGCGAAGATGAAAAGCTTTCTATGGTAAACAGTTATGGCCAGTCGCACTATTTAGAAAATCTATCTGTAATGGATGGGTCTATCTTCCCGACCAGCCTTGGCGCTA
Organism: Shewanella sp. SP1S1-7; assembly: GCF_031932105.1. Taxonomy (NCBI): domain Bacteria; kingdom Pseudomonadati; phylum Pseudomonadota; class Gammaproteobacteria; order Alteromonadales; family Shewanellaceae; genus Shewanella; species Shewanella sp. SP1S1-7. The sequence continues at coordinate 9,062 of NZ_JAUOEU010000046.1, read as the reverse complement.
ACCCGCAGCTGTCGATTTATGGCATCACAGCACGTAATGCCACCGCACTCGCGCAAAAGCTCACCGACGGCAAAGGGTGATGTTACCTTCGCCTATAATTCTGAGTTTCAGAGAGCTCAGCTGCAGAAGGCTTAGTTGCAAAAACGTATGTAGCAGCAACTTATACTGTAAAAACGTATGTTGCCTAAGACCATGCTCGCCGTGGATTTAGGGCTGAATCGTGCTAATGGGTAAATGTCCTGTTTTCACTAATATAATGGTTTCCTCTTCGACAAAAGGAAAATGGCCGCTCATGTGCGGACTGCGTATCCAAGTGTGGCGCGGATATTCGCCTTGCTCATCTTGAAACTTGCCGGTTAATACCAATATTTCTTCGCCGCCAAAATGCCGATGGGGTTGAAAGGTTTCACCCTTAGGCCATTTCACTAATGCAGTATGTTCATGCTCGAATTCATGTAGCGGCATCACTTGTAAGCCGCCTATGCCTTGTAACCAAGGAGTCTGCTGAGTGTTAATCTTGACCACATCAAGATCTCGCGGATTGAATTGATTGAGTTTAACTAAGATAACGCAGCCTTCTTGGCTAAACGGTGCGTGTTGGCTCCCTGGCGGATGGCGAAGATAACTGCCCGCGGGGTAATCGCCGTTTTCATCGGAAAATACCCCCTCGAGCACTAAGATTTCCTCGCCCAGCGGATGCGGGTGGGTCGCAAACTGCGAGCCCGCGTCATATTTCACTATGCTGCTAGTGTGTCCTGATTCTTTAGCCTCCCGCTCGAGAGGTTTGCGCCAAACGCCTTGAGCAGGACTTGGCAACCAGGGTTGCTGCTGCGTATCAATAACGACACGTTCGCTAAAGTTCATATTGAGCATAGTGTTAGACCTTATTTAACCTTAACTTAGAATAGTGATTGTTTACTGTGTTCGTTGCGTCTTGCTGCGCTAACAGTGTGCTAATTGAGTAAGCGCACCGTTAGCTACGCACTAGCATACTCGCTTTGTCTGCAATATTAGTTGCGTCCAGCCATCACGCCGCCATCAACATCCCAAATCGCGCCAGTCACCCAGCTGGTGTCATCGGATAGAAGAAAACAAATGCTGTTTGCTACATCGGCTGGCGTGCCGACTCGACCAATAGGGTGAAAAGCGTTGAAGCTTTCAATCACTTGGTCTAGCTCTGCCTCTGGGATAAAAGCGTTATAGATGGGCGTATTCACCACGGCAGGTGAAACCGCGTTGACGCGAATATGCTTGTCTGCCAGTTCCATCGCTAAGTGCTGGGTTAATGCGTGTAATCCGGCTTTGGCCATGGAATAGGCCGATGAAGGCGTGGCTTTAACCGCTTGTTTTGCCCACATAGAACCTATGTTCACTATACTACCACCGCCCGCATCGATCATCTTGTGGGTTACGGCTTGGGTGATTTTGAATAGGGCTTTATTTAACGCCATGTAGAGATCGTAATCAGCCTCTGAATGGTCGATAAAGGATTTGGGATTGAAATACCCCGCCGCATTGACGAGGTAGCCGACCTTTTGCTCAAGCTGGCTAATGTGCGCAACTAACCGATTAACATCCGCAGCTTGGTAAAGGTTGGCTTGAAAACCGTCGACGTGTAACTCGGCTGCTGGATGGGCATGTTTTATTGCAGCAACGGCTGCGGTGAGTTTATCTTGCTGATTACCGACGATGAGCACTGATACGCCTTGTTCGGCCAGTTGTTTGGCCGTTTCGAAACCTATGCCGCTGCTACCACCGACAATAATGGCGAGATTTGAGGTATTAAATTGCATTTTCTACTCCTAAGTATTATCAAGGTGGTAATCTTATGAACTCAATAACTGTTTGAACAGTAAGTACAAATAGGTAAGGCAGGTACTTTTTGGTACATCTTTATGAATAACAATGAAAAAATTATTTCACGCAAATCGCCCCCTGAGCGTTCAGCGCGTATGGTCGAGACGATTTATGGCTGTAAATGGTCATTAACGGTTTATCAGCTGTTGGCCAGTGGGGTACAAAGACCGGGGGAAATGGTGCGCTCAGTTGAGGGACTTTCAACTAAGGTATTGAATCAATGTTTAAAAAAGAACATAGAATTTGGCATCTTAGATAAGGTCATTTATAACGAGCTGCCGCCACGAGTGGAGTATCAAGTGACTGAGTTTGGCCAAAAATTTCTACATATTTTGGATGAGCTGGAAAAGTTACAGCAAGAAATCGATGCTTAGTTAACTTTCTTTTGTAGCGGCTTAATTTCGACAAGGTAAATCGCAGCGGTTTATTTTATCGAGATGAAGCGCTACTCGATGGAGCACTACTCGATAAAGTCTGCGGCTGGTCGGAAATGGGAGTGCGTATGCTTAATAACACATTGCGGGAAGGTGGCTGCTTGTGCGGCGCGATTCGATATCAGATTGAAGGTGAACCCTTCGATGCGGATTATTGCCACTGCCGTTCGTGCCAAAAAAGCACGGGATCTGCATTTGGGGCTTGGATGGATTTCAACACAAGCCAAGTTATTTGGCTGAAAGGTCAGGTAACTGAGTTCGCATCGTCCGAGCTTATCCGCCGTGGATTTTGTGACCAATGCGGTACATCGTTAACCTACCGACATATTCAATATCCCGATTACTCGACCTTGAGCATAGCGAGTCTGGACGACGCTAACCAAGTTCAGCCTAGGTACCATATTTATACTGAGAGTCAGTTGAATTGGTTGGTGATCAAGGATGACTGTCAACGCTATCCACAAGGCCGCAGCTGTTAGCGGCTCAGATGATCATAGTGTTAATTTGATTGAGCTCGATCTAACTTAGCTGTGCTTGATTTAATGTGATTTGTTTGGGTTAGGTCAGGGCGCGATTAAGCCGATTTCGTTGGCGTCTATTTCACTGAGTCCAAACAAGCTTAAGTAGCTCACCAGATTCGTTGATTGGCCGTTTGAGCTGAGTTCATTGAGTTTATTTAAGATGGTTCGCTGCGCTTTACGTTCCATCATCAGCTCAACGGCAAGCATCTGTTGATACTCTTGTTCATTCAGGCTGGACTTAGCGAGTTTGCGTAATTTGCGGTAGGGCATGAGAAATCTTTCATCCCATTCACCCACGGCGCTCATCAGCGTTTGCCATTGGTCTGTACTGTATTGCTGCGGCCCAGACACATCCATAGTGATATCTAAATATTGTGCCAGTAGCAGTAGATTGACGTTCACCTGACAGCTATTTTGCAATTCGAGGCAGAGCGCTTTGTTTTGCGCATAGCTCATATCACACCATTGCCAGAGTTGACTGTCGAACTGGGTTAAAACCGCCATACTATTTCCTTGTATTGCCGCTGCTACTGACTTTTATGTAAAAGAATGCTGGAGTTATTGTTGCTCCATGACCTCAAGTTCCATTGCATCTATCTCTTCTTGCAACTCGAGCCATTGCATTTCACTGTCTTCTAAGGTTTGCGTCAAGCTCGTTCGCTCGGTTAGTACTGAGGTTAGCTTGGCTTTGTTATCTTGATCATACAATTCGCTATCGGCCAGCAAGTGTTCTAGCTCGGCGAGGCGTTCGCTCAGCTTTTGCTGTTCGGTTTCTAACTTAGTTTGTTTGCGCTTGAGCGGCGATACCTTTTGGCGAATCTCGGCCTCGAGGCGTTTTTGCTGTTTTTTATCGGCGGCAGGTTTGATCTCGTCGCTGGTGCTGTTTTGATTCGAGTTGGCTTTCGCCGCATCGAGCAACCATTGGTGATAATCGTCTAAGTCACCGTCGAAGGCGCGCACTTCACCTTGATCGACCAGATAGTAATCGCTACAGGTTAATCGCAGTAAATGCCTATCGTGCGAGACGACAACCATAGCACCTTCAAAGGTTTGCAATGCCATCGTTAGGGCGTGGCGCATCTCTAAGTCTAAATGGTTGGTGGGTTCATCGAGCAGCAATAGGTTAGGGCGTTGCCAAACTAATAGCGCTAACACTAAACGGGCTTTCTCGCCGCCAGAAAAGGGCCGCACAGGTGAGAGCGCCATATCGCCGTTAAAACCAAAACCGCCTAAGAAGTTGCGTAGTTCTTGCTCTCTGGCATTGGGTGCAAGACGCACTAAATGCTGCATCGGCGTGTCGTCGAGACGTAAAAATTCGATTTGATGCTGGGCAAAGTAACCGATATTGACGCCAGGGTTAGGCTCATACAAACCAGTCATTGGCGACAATTGGCCCGATAACAGCTTGATTAATGTCGATTTACCTGCGCCGTTACGGCCGAGTAAACCAATGCGCGCGCCCGGCACTAAGTTTAAATGCACCTTGCTCAGGATTGGCTTATCGCTATAGCCGATCGCGACTTGCTCCATCTTAATCAGTGGATTGGGTAGGGCTTCTGGAGCGCGAAACTCCATATAAAATGGGCTATCGGCTTGAGACGGCAACAACTCAGTCATGCGTTCTAGCGCCTTTAAGCGGCTCTGCGCTTGTTTGGCTTTACTCGCCTTGTAACGGAAACGGTCAACGAAGGACTGCATGTGCGCACGTTCTTTTTGTTGGCGTTCGAAGGCGACCTGTTGTTGCGACATACGTTCGGCACGAATGCGCTCAAAGGCACTGTAATTGCCTTTGTAGAAATTGAGTTTTTGATTTTCAACGTGGACGATTTCATCAACGATTTCATCGATAAAGTCCCTATCATGGCTGATTAAAATCAGCGTGCCTTGATAGGACTTAATCCAACCTTCGAGCCAGTACATGGTATCTAAATCCAAGTGGTTGGTCGGTTCGTCGAGGAGTAATAAGTCAGAGCGGCACAGTAGCGCTTGGGCTAAGTTGAGGCGCATACGCCAACCACCCGAAAAGCTTTTCACTGGATTGCTTTGCTCAGCTTCACTAAAGCCCAGACCCGCTAACAATGAACCCGCGCGCGAATGAATCGCATAACCACCGATAGCGTCGATTTTGCCGTGTAAGAGTGCGATGGCATTGCCGTCGTTATCTTCTTGGGCCTGGTGTAATAGGGCTTCTAATTGACGATATTCGCTATCGCCATCGATCACATATTCCAGTGCCGAGACGTCGAGCGCAGGGGTTTCTTGGGCCACAGTGGCAATTTGCCAGCCAGAAGGCAGACTAAATTCACCTTTATCTAGGCTTAAGTGACCTAAAATTAATGCGAGCAGTGAGGATTTGCCTGTGCCGTTAGCACCGACTAAACCGACCTTATGGCCGGGATAAATCGTGAGAGAGGTCTCATCTAGCAGGGTTTTGCTGCCACGGATTAATTGCGCTTGGTTGATGCTGATCATTGACTACAACTTGGTTAGAACGTGAATTCGTCAGGGCACAGATAATAGCGTACAACCCCGTATCAAACCACAGCCTGACCCGATAACTCGGACAATTATTCGACTTTTCAGGATGATCTTTAGCGAATCGCATCACATCGACCTAAGGCCTCATACTTTCAGGTAACACTGGCATTCAATCATCAGTGTGGCAAAATAGCGGCAATTTCTTCGGCCGAGTCCCTTGGCCCTGCTATCTGGTCCTTTATCTATTATGACAAACACTAAAATCAAAAAGCGTTTCGTAGCCGGTGCTAAGTGCCCAAAATGCAGCGCCAAAGACAGCATTTTACTCTACAAGGAAAACGGCATCGAAACCGTTGAATGCACAGAGTGTGACTACCGTGAACAGCAAACCGATGAAAAGGTCACAGAAAAAGCCACCGGCGCTGTAATCGGCGTGTTTAAACCTGACTAGGTTGAAGATTCAATTCAAGTGAGAATCTGAATGTGACCACTTTAAAGGTCACATTCCAAAGCTTGGCTAACCATTCAAGATAACGATCGCGTCAGTTGTGCAGCATGAATTGTTATTGTTTCCCAGTGACTCGCCGCCTATTTCTTTTAAAAGAAGCATCCCTGAGGACTCAACTAGAGCATTCCTGTTTTAGAAGGTCACTGGTGCAACAATACCAATCTACACTAACCCTTTGGTTGTTCGTTTAGCTAAAAAGCTATTGTTTCAAAGTGTGTTTCGTAGTTTGAATGCTTTAATCAAAATCAAAGTCGTGGGGCTTCACCCCACACCCGACCAAGGAGGACTGCTCGTCCTATCCTCCTTGGATGCTCCAAGACGCCCCCAGCGGAGTTGAAAGCCCCTTGTGCTCATTGACAAATTTGCTATCGCTTCCGAAGGATGCGTCCCTGCACCTGCGAAAGCTAGTCGGTCATCCATGACCGAACTCACGCAATTTGTCTATTCGCCCTGCGGCAACTCCGAGGGGAGGTGTATTCCTTGGAGTTTTGAGTCGTTAGATAGCGATTGATCAGCAAAAAATAAGCGCGAAAAATGAGAAAGCTAAAACGATATCAAGTGATTACCCATCAAACTGTATAAAAAACCGCTACCGCAAAAAAGCAAATTCCTATAGCATCATTTATACCAATTGACATGGATGTGACAGCGGCCAAGTCCAACAAGCGATTTATGCCCTGCAGACAGCGTAGCGCATAAATACTAAGACGTTAGCTCAATTTGTTGACTTTTTTTTGCAACCAAAACATTATGAGGATGGCTATGCGGTTCGTCCCGTTTGGTTCCCACTTTTGTGGGGTAAAAAATCCAATCGAAAAAATCATTCATCCCAGAATGAGTTCGGACTCTAGCCCCACACCAACTATGAAGAACATTCAATTCAAATTCTATCATCCTGACCTTAATGTTGTATCTGACAGAACGCTGAGATCATTGCTCAAAAAAATATCCACTCTGTCCCGAGAAATACAATATCAAGAAGTCATGTATCTGATTAATAACAGTGACCTACATGCAAATGAAAAACAATCTCTTAGAGATAAGTTAAATGCTCCGCTTAATCATATACATGCATACTATGTAGATAAAATTGAAAGAGGCAGTATCGAAATTATCCTTTCGTTATCTGCATGTGCTCTATGGCTACTTGATAAAACCATAGGTGAAACAATTAAAGATGCCTGGAAAAGGACAGATTTAAACCAGTCACTTCTTGATTATTTACTAAAAGGTAATCACAGGCAGACTATTATTAACAGGAATATTGATCGGGTACTTGATGCATGGAGTTTTGATGGTTTCCTCATAGATAACATTGAGAAAACCACGCCAACTCCTGATGAGTTAATCATAAATGTAAATCTCAAAACCGAAGCTAATATTGCTGCACACCTAAAAGAGAACTTCCATAAAGTAGACACAGACTTCCTTATTTCTGAGTTGAAAAAACGTATTGATGCGGCGAAACAACAGTAGAAATTAACCTAACAAATAATTGGTTTGGGACAGCTACGCTGCCCCACAATTAGAAGTTAAAGCGCAATTGAAATACAGCAAGATTCGGGTCGGCATTAGTCGTTCGGCCTCCTAATATAGCATCTGTTCGGGCATATGCCCTTTTATAGTAAGCAGATCCTAGAGGAATAACGATGACTATACTTGCCAACAAAGTCGCTATTGTTACCGGAGCCAGTACCGGCATTGGCTACGCAGCCGCGAAGCTTTTTGCCAGAGAAGGTGCTGCCGTAGTGGTGGCTGCAAGGCGACAGAAGGAGCTTGATGACTTGGTGGACTTAATCAATAAGGAAGGCGGGCAAGCACTGGCACTCGCCGGTGATGTTGGTGAAGAAGCGTTTGCCAAAGCTTTGGTTGATAAGGCAGTAAGCCACTTTGGTGGCCTGGATATCGCTTTTAACAATGCTGCCATTCTGGGGGCTATGGGCCCTGTCCCGGAGATGTCGCTCACGGACTGGAATCAAGTTATTGCGACTAACTTAACCAGCGCATTTTTGGGCGCAAAGTACCAGCTGCCCGCCATGGCTGCCCGAAAAGGAGGTTCGTTAATTTTCACCTCTACCTTCGTTGGTTACACCGCAGGTATGCCAGGTATGGCAGCCTACGCTGCCAGTAAGGCGGGATTGATTGGACTGACTCAAGTGCTGGCATCCGAGCACGGGCCTCAGAATATCCGGGTCAATGCCCTTTTGCCCGGAGGTACTGATACGCCGGCAGGACGTGAGTTTGCCAATACGCCAGAAGCATTGGCATTTGTGCATAATCTGCATGCTCTTAAGCGTATGGCGACACCAGATGAAATTGCCCAATCTGCCTTGTACCTTGCCTCCGATGCTTCCAGCTTCACCACGGGATCTGCAATGCTGGTCGATGGCGGTGTATCTATAAATCGTGTTTGAGAGGCCGCCCCATGTCAGACTATGACCGAATCGCAAGCGCTATGGCCTATTTGGTTGATCGGGCAATTGATCAGCCCAGCCTTGAAGAGATAGCCGCCCATGTGCATCTGAGTCCGTATCACTTTCAAAGGCTGTTTTGTCGTTGGGCAGGTACTACGCCGAAGCGGTTTTTACAGGTCCTGACATTGGAGCGGGGCAAAGGATTGCTTAATAATTCTCGCTCCTTGCTTGATGTCTCACATGAGCTTGGATTAAGCGGCAGCTCAAGGTTGCATGATCACTTTGTGCAGCTGGAAGCAGTCACACCCGGCGAGTATAAAAATCGAGGTAAGGACGTACAGATCGAGTATGGAGTCCATCCTACCCCACTGGGGCCCATGTTTGTGGCCGTAACCCTGCGTGGTGTTTGCCGGGCAGCGTTTATGGACTTCAATAGCATGGAAGAGTTACTGAATGACTTGTATAACGATTGGCCTCTCAGTTCGATCAGCGAAAATTTGGCATCGACGCGACACGCTATTGATGCCTTTTTTAGCAGTGACACAGCTTCCGGGCAAGGTCCGCTGTCGCTTCATGTGACAGGGACAAATTTCCAGATCGCCGTGTGGCGTGCTTTGTTGAAAATACCACCGGGCGCTGTGGCCAGCTATGCCGAAGTAGCCAGATCACTCGGCGCACCTAGGTCTGCAAGGGCTGTTGGTAACGCTATTGGAGCCAATCCAGTTGCTTTGCTGATCCCCTGCCACCGGGTTATCCAGCAAAGTGGCGCGCTGGGGGGGTATCGCTGGGGACCAACCAAGAAGCTGATGGTACAAACATGGGAAAAAATGCGTGATGAACCGGTTGCGCT
>NZ_JAUOEU010000045.1:0-24391 GCF_031932105.1 Shewanella sp. SP1S1-7 | reverse complement strand
CGCGACAGAGATTAGTTTGAAAAGGAAGCTTCGGCTTCCTTTTTTGTTTTAGGGCTAGTTTTATCTACAGATTTGTGTAAAATGCTCGCCACTCTGAAGTTGAATAGTTATTTGATGACTATTTACACAGCGGGCTTGATATCCGGATTTAGATAGGTATAATGGCCCCCTCGTCGACTTAGGTTGACGAATTAAATGATTAGTCGCTGAAGTTAATCATTATCATAGCGGCTCCGATTGGGAGTCGAACGGTTAAATCATCTCGCTCTGCTTTTCTATATAGAAGAAGCTAGAGGGTGATTTTTTATATGTCCATTTTAGGAGCTCTGGTCAATGCAGAACCAAAGAATCCGTATCCGCTTAAAGGGATTTGATCATCGCTTAATTGATCAGTCTACAGCGGAAATCGTTGAAACTGCTAAGCGTACAGGCGCGCAGGTTCGTGGTCCAATTCCACTACCTACTCGCAAAGAGCGTTATACCATTTTGATCTCTCCGCACGTTAATAAAGATGCTCGTGACCAGTACGAATTACGTACACACAAGCGCCTGGTTGACATCGTAGAGCCAACTGAAAAGACTGTTGACGCGTTAATGCGTTTAGATCTTGCGGCTGGTGTCGACGTACAGATTAGCTTGGGTTAATTGAGATCCTAGTAAGAAGAGGTTTGAGAGATGGCTATCGGTCTTATTGGTCGTAAAGTTGGTATGACTCGCATCTTCACTGAAGATGGTGTTTCAATACCAGTTACTGTAATTGAAGTTGCAGGCAACCGTGTTACTCAAGTGAAAACTTTAGAAACTGACGGCTACCGTGCACTTCAAGTTACAACTGGCACCAAAAAAGCCAATCGCATCACTAAACCAGAAGCAGGTCACTTTGCCAAGAGCGGTGTTGAAGCCGGTCGTGGTTTGTGGGAAATGCGTTTGGTAGACGGTGAAGGCGAGGGCATTGAAGTTGGTGCTGAGCTAAATGTTGATATTTTCGCAGACGTAGCGAAAGTAGATGTTACTGGTCAATCAAAAGGTAAAGGCTTCCAAGGCGGCGTTAAGCGTTGGAACTTCCGTACTCAAGATATGACTCACGGTAACTCTTTGTCGCACCGCTCGAATGGTTCTATCGGTCAGAACCAAACGCCTGGTCGCGTATTCAAAGGCAAAAAAATGTCAGGCCATATGGGTGCCGAGCGTGTTACTACTCAAAATCTAGTTGTAGTTCGTGTAGATGTTGAGCGTAACCTGCTACTAGTCCGTGGCGCTGTTCCTGGCGCTACCAATGGCGACTTGATTATCAAGCCTGCCGTTAAAGCTTAAGGTCTGAGGAGATAGTAATGGAATTGGTATTGAAAGACGCGCAAAGCGCTCTTGAAGTTTCCGAAACTACCTTCGGCCGTGACTTTAACGAGGCACTGGTTCATCAGGTAGTTGTAGCATACGCTGCAAACGCGCGTCAGGGCACTCGTGCTCAAAAGACTCGTGCGGAAGTAACTGGCTCAGGCAAAAAGCCTTGGCGCCAAAAAGGAACTGGCCGTGCTCGTGCTGGTTCTGTTAAAGGCCCAATCTGGCGTGGCGGTGGCGTAACATTCGCTGCTAAAACCCAAGATCATAGCCAAAAAGTTAACAAAAAGATGTACCGCGGCGCGCTGAAAAGCATTCTGTCTGAATTGGTACGTCAAGAGCGTCTGGTTGTTGTTGAATCTTTCGGTGTTGAAGCTCCTAAAACTAAAGAGCTGAAAGCTAAATTGAAAGCAATGAACCTTGAAGACGTTCTGATTGTGACTGCAGAAGTTGATGAGAACTTATTCTTAGCAGCTCGTAACCTGTACAAAGTTGACGTTCGTGACGTAGCGGGTCTTGACCCAGTTAGTCTGATCGCGTTCAACACTGTGCTTGTGACTGCTGACGCAGTGAAGCAAATCGAGGAGATGCTAGCATGATGATCCGCGAAGAACGTTTGCTAAAAGTTATTCTCGCTCCACACATCTCTGAAAAGAGCACTGTGAACGCTGAGAAGCACAACACTGTTGTTTTCCGCGTAGCTATCGATGCAACTAAAGCTGAAATTAAAGCTGCTGTTGCTAAGCTATTTGAAGTTGAAGTTGATTCAGTTCGCACTTTAGTAAGCAAAGGCAAAACTAAACGCACTGGTGGCCGTACTGGTCGTCGTAGCGATTGGAAAAAAGCCTATGTAACTCTAGCTGCTGGTGCTGACATCGATTTCGTCGGCGGCGCTGAGTAAGCAAAGGAGAATTATCATGGCAGTTATTAAGTGTAAGCCAACCTCTCCAGGTCGTCGCCACGTAGTTAAAGTGGTGAACACTGACCTGCATAAGGGTAAACCCTTTGCTGGCCTGTTGGCGAAAAAATCTAAAAGTGGTGGCCGTAACAATACTGGCCGTATCACTGTCCGTCACGTAGGTGGTGGTCATAAGCAGCATTATCGTCTAATCGACTTCAAACGCGATAAAGATGGTATCCCTGCAAAGATTGAGCGTCTGGAATACGATCCAAACCGTACAGCTAACATCGCGTTAGTATTGTATGCGGATGGTGAGCGTCGTTATATTCTTGCTGCCAAAGGCATGCAAGCTGGCGATAAGATCCAGTCTGGTGTTGCTGCCGAGATCAAAACCGGTAACGCTATGCCACTACGCAACATCCCAGTAGGTTCTGTAGTTCACGCTGTTGAAATGAAGCCTGGTAAAGGTGCTCAGATCGCTCGTTCTGCAGGGGCTTATGTACAAGTTGTTGCTCGTGATGGCGCATATGCCACTCTACGTCTTCGCTCAGGCGAAATGCGTAAAGTGCCAGTTGATTGCCGCGCGACATTTGGTGAAGTTGGTAATGCCGAACACATGCTACGCCAGTTAGGTAAAGCAGGTGCTAAGCGCTGGAGAGGCATTCGTCCTACAGTTCGCGGTGTTGCAATGAACCCAGTAGACCATCCACACGGTGGTGGTGAAGGCCGTACTTCTGGTGGTCGTCACCCAGTGACTCCATGGGGTGTGCCAACTAAGGGTTATAAGACTCGTAGTAACAAGCGCACTGACAAGTACATCGTACGTCGTCGTAATAAATAGTAAGAGGATTCGCCATGCCACGTTCTCTCAAGAAAGGTCCCTTCATTGACCTGCACTTGCTGAAGAAGGTAGAGAAAGCGATGGAAGCCGGTGACAAAAAGCCTATTAAGACTTGGTCACGTCGCTCTATGATCATTCCAAATATGATTGGTTTGACCATCGCTGTCCATAATGGTCGTCAGCACGTTCCTGTGTTCGTAACTGACGAAATGATCGGCCACAAACTTGGTGAATTTTCACCAACTCGCACTTATCGTGGCCATGCCGCTGATAAGAAAGCGAAGAAGCGTTAATACGGGAGGAATAAGATGGAAGTTTTAGCTAAACATCGTTTTGCCCGTACGTCTGCGCAGAAGGCCCGTCTGGTTGCTGATCAAATTCGTGGTTTGCCTGTTGCTAAGGCACTCGAAATTTTGACTTTCAGCCCCAAGAAAGCCGCCGTACTGGTTAAAAAAGTACTTGACTCAGCTATCGCAAACGCCGAACACAACGAAGGCGCGGATATTGATGAGCTTAAAGTAGGAGCCGTCTTCGTAGATGAAGGCCCAACTATGAAGCGTATCATGCCACGTGCTAAAGGCCGCGCTGATCGTATCATGAAGCGTACCAGCCACATTACTGTGGTTGTATCAGATCGCTAGGAGAGAGCAATGGGACAGAAAGTACATCCTAATGGTATCCGTCTGGGTATCACCAAGCCTTGGATCTCTACCTGGTACGCAGATAAATCAGATTACGCAAATAATCTGAACAGCGACTGGGAAGTGCGTAAGTTTCTTGTAGAGAAATTACAAGCTGCTTCAGTATCTAAGATTGTTATCGAACGTCCAGCGAAAAGCATCCGCGTTACGATTCACACTGCCCGTCCAGGTGTTGTGATTGGTAAGAAAGGTGAAGACGTTGAAGTATTGCGTGCTGCAGTGTCAAAACTTGCTGGCACTCCTGCTCAAATTAACATCGCTGAGATCCGTAAACCTGAGCTAGATGCCAAGTTAGTTGCTGATTCAATTGCACAGCAATTAGAGCGTCGTGTTATGTTCCGTCGTGCTATGAAGCGCGCAGTTCAAAACGCAATGCGTATTGGTGCTCAAGGTATCAAAGTACAAGTTAGTGGCCGTTTAGGCGGAGCTGAGATTGCGCGTGATGAGTGGTATCGTGAAGGTCGTGTACCTTTACATACTTTGCGTGCTGATATCGACTATTCTACATCTGAAAGTCACACCCAATACGGTGTGATTGGCGTTAAAGTTTGGATCTTCAAAGGTGAAGTTCTAGATGGAATGCTGCCACAGATTGAAGAACCGAAGCAGCAGCAACCTAAGCGCAAGCCTCGTGGTAAATAGGAGAGCCGGCAATGCTGCAACCTAAACGTATGAAGTTTCGCAAGATGTTCAAAGGCCGCAACCGCGGTCTGGCGAACGGTACCGAAGTTAGCTTTGGTACTTTTGGTCTGAAAGCAGTCGGCCGTGGCCGTTTAACTGCGCGTCAGATCGAATCTGCACGTCGTGCCATGACACGTCACATTAAGCGTCAGGGACAAATTTGGATTCGAGTTTTCCCGGACAAACCGATTACCTCTAAGCCTCTCGAAGTGCGTATGGGTAAAGGTAAGGGTAACGTTGAATACTGGGTATGTCAGATTCAACCTGGTAAGGTTCTTTATGAGATGAATGGTGTTTCTGAAGTGATCGCTCGTGAAGCGTTTGCTTTAGCTGCTGCCAAGCTTCCAATTAAGACTACCTTCGTAACTAAGACGGTGATGTAATGAAAGCGAGCGAACTGAGAGAAAAGAGCGTTGAAGAACTGAACGCTGAACTACTTGGTCTGCTGCGTGAGCAGTTTAACCTGCGTATGCAACACGCCACTGGTCAGTTGACTCAGACTAATCAACTGAAATTGGTGCGCCGTAACATTGCGCGCGTTAAGACCATTATTACTTCTAAGGCGGGTGCATAATGTCTGATAAAATCCGTACTTTGCAGGGTCGTGTAACTAGCAACAAAATGGACAAGTCCATTACTGTTGCTATCGAACGCCAAGTGAAACACCCAATTTATGGGAAATACATTAAGCGTACGACGAAGATCCATGCACATGACGAAACTAATCAGTGCAATGAAGGCGATTTAGTAGCGATTCGCGAATGTCGTCCTTTGTCTAAGACTAAGTCTTGGACCCTGGTTGAAGTAGTATCAAAGGCCTAAGTTAATTAGGTATTTAGGTAAACGGCTCCAGAATGTGGGGCCGTTTGTTTTTTAATACTATACATTCCACTTTTATGGTGTTATATTTGCGCGCCATTTTTGACTAAATTAATAGCAAAAATGAGTGTTTTTATTGTCCCATAGTGGGAATTGTGTAGTAACGATAGCGGAGCACTTAAAATGATCCAAATGCAATCGACTCTTGACGTTGCTTGTAACAGCGGCGCACGCAGAGTTCAGTGTATTAAGGTCTTGGGTGGCTCTCATCGTCGTTATGCCGGTATCGGCGACATCATCAAAGTTTCTGTTAAAGAAGCGATTCCTCGCGCTAAAGCGAAGAAAGGCGATGTGTATAACGCGGTGGTAGTCCGTACTAAGAAAGGCGTACGTCGTCCAGACGGTTCTGTCATTCGCTTCGATCGGAATGCAGCTGTTCTTTTGAACAACAACCTGCAGCCGATTGGTACTCGTATCTTTGGACCAGTGACACGTGAATTGCGTAATGAGCAATTTATGAAAATTGTCTCGCTGGCACCAGAAGTACTGTAAGGAGCTTCAAAATGGCAGCTAAAATACGTCGTGAAGACGAAGTGATTGTATTAGCAGGTAAAGACAAGGGTAAACGTGCAAAAGTTTCTCAAGTCCTTCCTACTGGTAAATTGATTGTTGAAGGCATCAATCTTGTCAAAAAACACCAAAAGCCAAACCCACAATTGGGCGTAGCTGGCGGTATTGTTGAGAAAGAAGCACCGATACAAGCATCAAATGTAGCGATTTTCAACTCTGCCACTGGCAAAGCTGATCGCGTTGGTTTCCGCTTTGAAGACGGCAAAAAAGTTCGTTTCTTCAAATCGAACAGTGAACTCGTTAAGTAATTGGAGTAAACGATGGCGAAACTGCATGATAAATACCAAGAGACTGTTGTCGCTGAACTTGCTAAAAAGTTCGGTTATACCAGTGTCATGCAAGTCCCTCGGATTGAGAAAATCACCCTGAACATGGGTGTTGGCGAAGCTGTTGCAGACAAGAAAATCATGGACCATGCTGTCCGTGATATGACTGCAATCGCTGGTCAAAAGCCAGTAGTGACTGTTGCTCGTAAGTCAGTTGCTGGTTTTAAAATCCGTGAAGGCTACCCTATTGGCTGTAAAGTGACCCTACGCGGTGAGCGTATGTGGGAATTCTTAGAGCGTTTAGTCGATATCGCAATCCCACGTATTCGTGACTTCCGTGGCTTAAGCGCTAAAGCGTTTGACGGCCGTGGTAACTACGCAATGGGCGTGCGTGAGCAGATCATCTTCCCAGAAATCGATTACGATAAAATCGATAAGATTCGTGGTATGGATATTGTTATCACTACTACTGCGAAGAATGATGAAGAAGGTCGTGCTTTGTTAGACGCTTTTAACTTCCCATTCAAGAAATAAGGGTAGCGTAATGGCAAAAACATCAATGAAAGCACGTGAAGTTAAACGTGCACAGCTCGTGGCCAAGTACGCTGAAAAGCGTGCGGCTCTTAAGACTATCATTGCAAGTCCAGCTTCTTCTGACGAAGACCGTTGGGATGCAGTACTTAAGTTGCAAGCTCTACCACGTGATTCCAGCGCTGCGCGTCAACGCAATCGTTGTAATCAAACTGGTCGCCCTCATGGCTTCTTACGTAAATTCGGCTTAAGCCGTATCAAATTACGTGAAGCAACCATGCGTGGTGAAGTTCCTGGCCTGCGTAAGGCCAGCTGGTAAGCACTTGTCACGGAGTAAGCTAATATGAGCATGCAAGATCCTATTGCGGATATGTTAACCCGTATTCGTAACGGCCAAGCTGCTAACCACGTATCGGTGAAGATGCCTTCTGCTAAGTTGAAAGTCGCTATTGCGAAACTGCTTAAAGAAGAAGGTTACATCGCTGATTACGCCGTAGCAGATGAAGCCAAGCCTGAACTGGAAGTTACTTTAAAGTATTTCCAAGGCCAACCAGTCGTTGAGACTATCCAGCGTGTAAGTCGCCCTGGTCTTCGTATTTACAAAGGTAAAAACGAACTTCCAAAGGTGATGGGCGGTCTGGGTGTCGCAATTGTGTCCACTTCTAAAGGCTTGATGACTGATCGTGCCGCCCGCCTTGCAGGCATGGGTGGCGAGGTTATCTGCTACGTAGCTTAAGGAGCTAGGAATGTCTCGTGTAGCAAAAGCACCAGTATCTATTCCAGCTGGCGTAGAGGTGACCTTGAACGAACAGACTCTTACCGTCAAAGGCGGAAAAGGTAGTCTGACTCGAGTGATCAACAATGCGGTCAATGTTGTTATTGAAGCTGGCGTAGTTAAGTTCCTTCCTGTCGAAGGCGTTTTTAACGCTTGGGCACAGGCAGGTACAACTCGTGCATTAGTAAACAACATGGTTGTTGGTGTATCTCAAGGTTTTGAGCGTAAGTTAAAGTTAGTTGGCGTTGGTTACCGTGCGAAACTCGTCGGTTCTGATATTGACCTGACTTTAGGTTTCTCTCATCCGTTAGTACACAAACTGCCCGCAGGCGTTACTGCAGAGTGTCCTAGCCAAACTGATATCGTCCTACGTGGCGTTGATAAACAGTTAATTGGCCAAGTCGCTGCTGAGATTCGCGGATACCGTCCACCAGAGCCATACAAAGGCAAGGGTGTTCGCTATGACGACGAAGTAGTACGCCGTAAAGAGGCTAAGAAGAAGTAGGTAACGCGATATGGATAAGAAAACATCTCGCTTACGTCGCGCTACTCGCGCTCGTAAGAAGATCCAAGAGCTGGGCGTGAACCGTCTGGTTGTACATCGTACACCGCGTCACATTTATGCTCAGGTGATCAATCCTGAAGCTCAGGTGTTGGCAGCTGCTTCAACCGTAGAAAAAGCGGTTAAAGAGCTACTGAAGAGTACCGGTAACGTAGACGCAGCGAAAGCAGTAGGTAAATTTGTTGCTGAGCGCGCGATCGAAAAAGGCGTAACTTCAGTTGCGTTCGATCGTTCTGGTTTCAAGTATCACGGTCGTGTAGCTGCGTTAGCAGATGCAGCTCGTGAAGCTGGCCTGAAGTTCTAAGGGGTTATAAAATGGCTAAATTAGAAGCTCAGCAAAAAGACGATCTGCAAGAGAAATTGATTGCAGTTAATCGTGTTTCTAAAGTAGTTAAGGGCGGTCGTATCTTTAGCTTCACAGCACTGACAGTAGTGGGTGATGGTAACGGTAAGATTGGCTACGGCTATGGCAAGGCACGTGAAGTTCCAGCAGCGATTCAAAAAGCTATGGAAAAAGCTCGTCGTAACATTGTGACCGTTGAGTTGAATGCAGGTACTCTGCATCACCCAGTTAAAGGTCGTCATACTGGTTCTCTTGTGTACATGCAACCTGCATCACAAGGTACTGGTATTATTGCCGGTGGCGCAATGCGTGCCGTATTGGAAGTAGCAGGCGTTCATAACGTTCTGTCAAAAGCATACGGTTCTACTAACCCGATCAACATCGTTCGCGCGACTGTCGATGCTTTGGTGCACATGAAGTCACCTTCGCAAATCGCAGCTAAGCGTGGCCTGAATGTTGACGAAATTCGGGGGTAATGCACCATGGCAACTAAAACTGTAAAAGTTACTCAAACTAAAAGCGGTATCGGTCGTTTACCGAAGCACCGTGCAACCCTAACGGGTCTTGGTTTGCGTCGCATTGGTCACACTGTTGAATTAGAAGATACTCCTTCTGTTCGCGGTATGATCAACAAGGTCTACTACATGGTTAAGGTGGAGGATTAATAGATGCGTTTAAATACTCTATCTCCAGCTGCAGGCTCTAAGCATGCACCAAAGCGTGTAGGCCGTGGTATGGGCTCAGGTCTAGGTAAAACAGCGGGTCGTGGTCATAAAGGCCAAAAGTCTCGTTCTGGTGGCGGTGTACGCCCAGGATTTGAAGGTGGTCAAATGCCACTTAAAATCCGTTTACCTAAATTTGGTTTTACCTCGCGTCGCGCTATGGTAACAGCTGAAGTTCGTGTACTCGAACTGGCAAAAGTTAACGGTGATGTTATCGACTTAAACGCTCTGAAAGATGCGAACGTTATAACTCGCAACATCCAGTTTGCGAAAATTGTTCTTTCAGGTACCATTGAGCGCCCTGTGACTGTTAAAGGTCTGAAGGTAACCAAAGGTGCACGTGCAGCTATTGAAGCTGCCGGCGGTAAGATCGAGGAATAATACGTCGATGGCAAAACCAGGACTTGATTTAAAAAGCGCGAAAGGTGGACTTTCAGAATTGAAAGCTCGCCTCCTGTTCGTGATTGGTGCGATTATCGTCTTTAGAGCCGGTTCGTTTGTGCCAATTCCTGGTATTGACGCAGCTGTATTAGCAGAGCTGTTTGCTCAGCAAAAAGGGACCATCCTGGGCATGTTTAACATGTTCTCGGGTGGCGCCCTTTCGCGTGCCTCTATCTTTGCATTAGGTATCATGCCGTATATTTCGGCATCGATTATCATGCAATTGTTGACTGTAGTGCATCCTGCACTCGCTGAATTGAAAAAAGAAGGCGAATCAGGACGTAAGAAAATCAGTCAATATACCAGATGGGGTACCTTAGTGCTGGGTACATTCCAGTCGGTCGGTATTGCAACCGGGTTACCAAACTTAGTGCCAGGCCTTGTGGTCAACATTGGATTTGGGTTCTACTTTGTTGCGGTTGTGAGCTTAGTGACAGGAACTATGTTCCTTATGTGGCTAGGCGAGCAGATTACCGAACGTGGTATAGGTAACGGTATCTCGATTTTAATTTTCGCAGGTATTGTTGCTGGATTACCTTCCGCTATCGGCCAAACGGCTGAGCAGGCGCGTCAAGGTGACTTGAATGTGTTAGTATTGTTGTTGCTCGCGGTAATTGTGTTTGCAGTGACTTATTTTGTAGTGTTCGTGGAACGTGGTCAGCGTCGTATCGTCGTTAACTACGCTAAGCGTCAGCAAGGCCGTAAGGTGTTCGCTGCGCAAAGTACCCACTTACCGCTGAAAATAAACATGGCAGGTGTTATTCCGCCAATTTTTGCGTCAAGCATCATTTTGTTCCCTGGAACACTGGCTCAGTGGTTCGGTCAAAATGAGTCTATGTCATGGTTAAGTGATTTTTCACTGGCTGTGTCACCTGGACAACCGCTTTACTCATTATTATATGCAACAGCGATTATCTTTTTTTGTTTCTTCTATACTGCGTTGGTGTTTAACCCACGTGAAACAGCAGATAACTTGAAGAAGAGTGGTGCATTCATCCCTGGGATCCGTCCTGGAGAACAGACTTCGCGTTACATTGATAAAGTTATGACCCGTTTGACATTGGCAGGCGCGTTATACATAACCTTTATCTGCTTAATTCCGGAGTTCATGTTAATCGCGTGGAAAGTACAGTTCTATTTTGGCGGTACTTCACTACTCATTATGGTAGTCGTGATCATGGACTTCATGGCTCAGGTTCAGACGCATATGATGTCTCATCAGTATGAGTCTGTGATGAAGAAAGCTAACCTAGTAAACAAAGCGAATTTAGATCGCTTTGGTCGCTAAGTAGCTTTACGGAGTGATGAAATGAAAGTTCGAGCTTCCGTGAAGAAGATCTGCCGTAACTGCAAGATCGTCAAGCGTAGTGGCGTTGTACGCGTTATCTGTGTTGAACCAAAACACAAACAGCGTCAAGGCTAAAAAGTAATTTGTTCAGCCCATGAATTGGGCTGAACAAAATTTTGTTTGCAAATCTGTCGACTGTCGAGTATCCTTTCGGGCTTTTCGCAGTTGGCCTTTAACTTTAAGGAGTGCATAGTGGCCCGTATCGCTGGCATTAACATTCCTGATCAAAAGCATACAGTCATCGCATTGACTGCAATTTTCGGCATCGGCCGTACTCGCGCTAGAGCAATCTGCGCGGCTACAGCAATCGCTGAAACTGCTAAGATCAAGGAATTGAGCGAAGCTCAAATAGACACACTACGCGAAGAAGTCGCTAAATACCTAGTAGAAGGTGACTTACGTCGTGAGATTTCAATGAACATCAAGCGTCTTATGGATCTTGGTTGTTATCGTGGTCTCCGCCATCGCCGTAGCCTGCCTCTCCGTGGGCAACGTACTAAGACCAATGCGCGTACGCGTAAAGGTCCACGTAAACCAATTAGAAAGTAACGGGAAGGTAAAGCAATGGCTAAAGTTCCGTCACGTTCTCCGCGTAAGCGCGTACGTAAACAGGTTGCAGATGGCATGGCTCATATCCATGCTTCTTTCAACAACACTATTGTCACCATTACAGATCGTCAAGGTAATGCGTTGTCATGGGCTACATCAGGTGGTTCAGGTTTCCGTGGTTCACGTAAATCTACTCCATTTGCTGCACAGGTGGCTGCTGAGCGTGCAGGTGCTGCTGCTCAAGACTACGGTTTAAAAAACCTTGAAGTGTTTGTGAAGGGTCCAGGTCCAGGTCGTGAGTCAGCCATTCGTGCGCTGAACGCTGTTGGTTATAAAATTACCAACATTACCGATGTGACGCCGATCCCTCATAATGGTTGTCGTCCTCCTAAAAAGCGTCGTGTATAACGTCGTTTCATTAGGATAGTTGGAGAAAGATCATGGCAAGATACTTGGGTCCCAAGCTCAAGCTCAGCCGCCGAGAAGGTACAGACCTTTTCTTAAAAAGCGGTGTGAGAGCAATCGATTCAAAGTGTAAACTGGAAACTGCACCTGGACAACATGGCGCTCGTAAGCCACGTTTGTCAGAGTATGGTACTCAGTTACGCGAAAAACAAAAAGTTCGTCGTATTTACGGTGTGTTAGAAAAACAATTCCGTAACTATTACAAAGATGCTGCACGTACTAAAGGCAACACAGGTGAAAACCTGCTTCAGCTTTTAGAAACCCGTCTTGATAACGTCGTTTATCGTATGGGCTTCGGTGCAACTCGTGCAGAATCACGTCAGCTAGTGAGCCATAAATCAATTATGGTTAACGGTCGTGTTGTTAACATTCCATCATTCAAAGTGTCTGCGAATGATGTTGTGAGCATCCGCGAGAAGTCACGTACTCAAGCTCGTATTAAAGCGGCTTTAGAAGTGGCAGCTCAACGCGAGAAGCCTACATGGGTTGAAGTCGACAGCGCGAAAATGGAAGGTGCTTTCAAGCGCGTTCCAGAACGTAGCGATTTGTCTGCGGAAATTAACGAACAGCTGATCGTCGAGCTTTACTCTAAGTAAGGCTAACAAACAAGAGAGGACACAATGCAGGGTTCTGTTACAGAATTTCTTAAACCGCGTCTCGTTGATATCGAGCAGGTTAACTCAACACGTGCCAAGGTTACATTGGAACCACTTGAGCGTGGTTTCGGCCACACTTTAGGTAACGCGTTGCGTCGCATCCTATTGTCGTCTATGCCCGGCTGCGCGGTTACCGAAGTCGAGATTGACGGTGTACTGCACGAATACAGCAGTAAGGAAGGCGTTCAAGAAGATATCCTTGAGATCTTGTTAAACCTGAAAGGGTTAGCAGTGACTATCGAGGGTAAAGACGAGGCTATGCTTACGTTGAGCAAGTCCGGCGCAGGCCCTGTCATCGCAGCAGATATCACGCATGATGGTGATGTCACTATCGTGAATCCTGATCATATTATCTGTCACCTGACAGGTAACAATGATATCAGCATGCGTATTCGCGTTGAGCGTGGTCGTGGCTATGTACCAGCATCTGCTCGTGCACAGACTGAAGACGATGATCGCCCAATCGGCCGCTTGCTGGTTGATGCTTCTTTCTCGCCAGTTGCGCGTATTGCCTACAATGTAGAAGCAGCACGTGTAGAACAGCGTACTGACTTAGATAAACTCGTTATCGATATGACCACTAACGGTACTATCGATCCTGAGGAAGCTATCCGTCGTTCTGCAACAATTTTAGCTGAACAGCTAGATGCGTTTGTTGAATTACGTGACGTGACTGAGCCAGAGCTGAAAGAAGAGAAGCCGGAATTCGATCCGATTCTGCTGCGTCCTGTCGACGATTTAGAGCTAACTGTACGTTCGGCTAACTGCTTGAAAGCCGAAGCGATTCATTACATCGGAGATCTGGTACAGCGCACTGAAGTTGAGTTGCTGAAGACCCCTAACTTAGGTAAGAAGTCTCTTACTGAAATTAAGGACGTTTTAGCTTCTCGCGGACTGTCGTTAGGTATGCGTTTGGAAAACTGGCCTCCAGCTAGTTTAGCAGACGACCTATAAGTCTCAGGTTTGTACAGATTTAGGTTATAAGGATTAGGTCATGCGCCATCGTAAGAGTGGTCGTCAACTAAACCGTAACAGCAGTCATCGCCAAGCCATGTTTCGCAACATGGCCGGTTCACTAGTTCGTCATGAGATCATCAAGACAACTGTGGCTAAAGCGAAAGAACTGCGTCGCGTAGTTGAGCCTCTGATAACACTTGCTAAGAGTGACAGCGTTGCAAACCGTCGTTTAGCGTTTGCACGTACTCGCGACGCTGAAGTCGTAGGTAAGTTATTTACTGAGTTGGGTCCACGTTACCAGGAACGTCCTGGTGGCTATACCCGTATCCTTAAGTGCGGTTTACGTGCTGGTGATAAAGCCCCTATGGCTTACATCGAGCTAGTTGGCCGTCCAGAAGCTGCTCAAGCTGTTGATGTTGAAGCTGCTGAGTAATTAAGGTTACACGTTTAAAAAGCCGGGTGAATGCCCGGCTTTTTTATGTCTTTTTTTCATTACTTCACCCAGAGTGTATTTTTCTCGATTTCTTTCGGTAGGCTAATATTCCATTTGGCCAAACCTTGCTGACTAAACATGTATTTCCCAAGATCATCTGTCACTGGAAAGATGTTTTCGGGTTTCTCGCCAGCCAGTATTTTTAACGCCATATTCGCTGCTAATTCGCCATGATGATAGCCATCGAGTACGTAACCTCCAATATTGCCCTCAGAGGAGACGCTAAATCCCCAAAATCCGAAATTCGGTACCGGTGTATGTTCTGATATCCATTTTAGGAGCTGATCCGCATCCACAGAACGATTTTCTGCATCCCTCACTGTTTGGTAGAGCGCCACGACAATGGCGTTATAGCCTTGCTCCTTTGCCGTCAGTACCTGTTGCTGCCAATCTGCGAGCTGTGACAATTGCACCAAATTCACTTCGATATCACCCAAAATACTTGAGTGTTGTTTGCTGATGTATTCTGCAGCTGAGTCTGAGGTAACACCTTGGTCAAATAGGACGAGTATTTTACGGTGCACAGTCTGTGGGAGTAAGCGTTGAATGAGGAGGAGTGAGCGTCGTAGCAGCGGTCTTTCTATGACACCGGTAAAGCGCTTGTGCTCATTGAGATGATACTCTCTAGGGTTCATATTCACCCCAAGATAGACCACTGGGATTAAGCTGTCATTGAGGCGCTGATGCAACAGGTTAACCGCATTATCATCGGCGAGAATAACCAGTTGAGGTACTTGGCTTTGGATGTACTTCCACGCTAAATCAGCCCTTTCGCCAAATTGCTCCTTTGGTATGCGCTTGGTATCCATTTCGAAATAGCTAACATCGTGTAAAGGGCTGAGCGTGTCATTAATCGCTCGGCTATATTCTTGGTCCCATTGATAGCCTTGATGATAGCTTTCGATAACAACAACTTTAGCTGCATTGGCTTCATGAGAGATGCCTACCAAGCAGATAATCAGGAAGCTTAGAATGTGTTGCAAACTAGAGTTTAGTTGTCTTATTTGAATCATACGCAGTCTTAGGTTTTGAAGCTGTCTTGAGTATAGTTCACCTTTAATTATCTAGATTGAGATAATAAAAAAGCCTCACTAGTTATTAGGCTAGGAGGCTTATTGTGTATGCTGTTGCTACTTCATCAATCGCTTACTTAGTGTCTGGTGCCTTTTGTTGGCTGTAATCCAACTTTTCGTGCTTTTGGCCCATTGCTTCGGCAACTTCTGGTGGCATGTAGTTTTCATCATGCTTAGCCAGTACTTCAGTCGCTTCTAGCTTACCATCTGCTCCAAGCACACCTTGCGCCACAATACCCTGTCCTTCACGAAATAGGTCAGGCAAGAGATCGTCATAGGTGACCTGTATTTCGCCGCCGAGTGAATCATGTACTGCGAATTGTACATGTAAACTCTTAGGATCCCGCACCATTGAACCAACAGTTACCATACCACCGACACGAATGCGCTGACCAATTTCAGGTTTTACGCCAGTGTCTGTCTTGCCGTGGACAATTTCAGACGGAGTATAGAATAAGTTCAAGTTGGAGTTCAGCGCATAGAGCAAAAGCGAAGTAATCGCAGCAACGCCACCGATTAATGCTACAGCTAATGTCAGTCTTTTTTTGCGTCTTGGGTTCACGATTTAGTACTCCTAGTTTCTTTTAGGCGTTCTTCTCTATCCATCTTCTTCGCGATATCAATTAACACCTTACGCTTTTGGCGTGCGCTGGTAATGATGAGCGTAGAGAGGCAGAAGAAGGTCACTCCGTAGGATAGCCATACATAGAATGCATAGCCGCCCATATTAAAAAAATCACTGATTGAATCGAATTGCATCATTTGACCTCCTCCGCTTTAGCTAGTTCACGGACCCAAGGGCGCATGCCATTTCTTGCTAAAATTTCTGCTCTAAAACGAACAATAGTGATGGCGCCAATCATAAGACCGAAGCCCAGTATGTTAATTAACAGTGGATAGAGCATTTCCGTCGACATTGTCGATTTCTCAGTAATGCGTATTGTCGACGGTTGATGTAATGAGCTCCACCATTCAACTGAGTATTTGATGATAGGAATATTGATCACACCGACGATCGCTAAGATCCCTGCTGCACGAGCTGCGAGCACTTTATCCTCAAATGAGGCATAGAGCGAGATCACACCTAGATATAGGAATAGTAATACCAGCTCAGAAGTTAAGCGTGCATCCCATACCCACCAGGCACCCCACATAGGTTTACCCCATGCTGCTCCGGTAAAGAGTGCGATAAAGGTGATCACTGCACCAATGGGAGCAATAGATGCTGCAGCCCAGTCGGCAAGTTTTATCTGCCAAACTAGACCGATAAAGGCCGCGGTTGCCATACCCATATAAGCCGCCATTGACATAGACGCGGCAGGAACATGAATAAAGATAATACGGTAGCTATCACCCTGCTGGTAATCCGTCGGCGCGAAGACGAGTCCCCATGTAGTGCCAACAGCAATCAATAGACCGGCTAAGATCGCAAACCATGGAAATAACGTTCCTGATAATTTATATGCGCGTTCAGGATCCGCGTAAGGGTGTAACCATTTCCACATTTTAGTTAGTACTCACTCGCAGAGATGCACCAATTGCAAAAGGTGCTAAGGTTAACGATCCGACCAGCATAGCGCCTATTATAGCGAGCTGACCATCATAGGGTAAATTCATTCCTGCCGCGTCTATGGCACTCGTTGCAAAAATGAGTACTGGGATATATAGGGGCAAAATAAGTAAGCTGAGTAACACGCCGCCTTTCCTTAGACCGACGGTTAATGCCACACCAATAGCACCTAACAGCGACAATACTGGCGTGCCTAGCGCAAGCGTCGAAATTAACGCACCGTAGCTGTTGCCATCTAGATTGAGTAATACCGCTAACAGTGGTGCGATAATAATCAGTGGCACACCAGTTAAAATCCAGTGGGCTAACACTTTAGCTAATACGAGAATGGCTAATGGCTGCGGACTTAATAGCATTTGTTCTAAGCTACCATCACTAAAGTCGGCTTTGAAAAGCCTTTCAAGTGACAACATTGATGCTAATAATGCGGCGACCCAAATAATCCCCGGTGCCACACGTGCTAACATTTGCGGCTCTGGTCCAATCCCCAGCGGAAACAAGGTAACGACCATAATAAAAAATAGCAGTGGGTTAAAAATGTCGCCGCGGTGGCGAATAGCAATTTTAAGATCTCGCTGCAGCAAGGTGAAAAATGCTTGGGTAAAACTGATGCCTCTTTTCATTGAGTCTGACCTTATATGAAGCGATAATCGAGACGAATTTTACGAAGCCTATCATCTGTGATAATGCCCATATCTTGGTGAGTTGTGAGGATCACACAACCACCATTATCCGCATGCTGAATAAATAACTGCTCCAGTTCTTCGACGCCTTTTTTATCGATTGCAGTAAAAGGTTCGTCAAGGATCCAAATTTTACAGTTGCTATGCCACAATCTTGATAGCGCTGTTCTGCGATGCTGGCCTGCGGATAAATGCCCCGCGAGAGCTTCTTCAAAGCCCGTTAAATTTACTTTGGCTAAAATCTCTGACGTATCAAAGTCATCATAACCACTGATTCTTAAATTGAAATTAAGGTTTTCTTCGGCAGTCAGCTCGCATTTCACGCCAGCTAAATGGCCTAAATACAAGAGGTCTTCATTGTATTCATCGCGGCAACGGTTTATGTCTTCATTAATGTAAAAAGTTTGTCCGGCATAGGGGCGAGAAAGGCCCGCCAATATGCGTAATAAACTGGTCTTGCCTGCGCCGTTAGGGCCTTCAATCTGAACAATGTCACCGGCATTTATATCAAAACTTAACTCATCAAAGAGGATGCGTTCTTCGCGGATACAGGTCAGCTTGCTGGCTGACACTAATGTGGTTTCTTTAGTTATATTTGTCACTGAACCCTCTATCTCAAGCCGGAAGGAAACACAAGTGATTCTAACACAAACGTTATTGGGGGTTTACTTTTGGTTTGCACTAGATGTCAGCAATATGATGTGGTTCCAATAACCGCAATATTTATCGAACTTTTTTACGACTTGCTAATATATTAACGAATTTGTCACCCTTGTCGCCTGATTCATTTTGTGTTGAGATTCTAATCACAAAAAGATGAGATTTCTTGAAGTTTGTAGTAATCTTAGTCGGCTATAATGAGTCTGCCTAAGTAAGGGCAGCGCCGAGCTTTGTACGTATTTGCATTAGGAACATTGAACATGAAAAAACTGTTAGCAATGACTGCAGTCGCTGCTTTGACTATGTCAGTCAACGTATCAGCTCAAGAAGCTGAAGCTATTTTCAACAAGGCATGTACCGTATGCCACAGCATGGGTGTTGCTGGTGCTCCAAAAGCGCATAACGCTGCAGAATGGGAACCACGCTTAGCTAAGGGTATGGATACTCTACTGCACAGTGTGAAAACTGGTCTAAACGCAATGCCACCAGGCGGTATGTGTACCGATTGTACTGACGAAGATTACAAAGCAGCTATCGAGTTTATGTCTAAAGCTCAGTAATTTTTTCAGTGTTAATAAAAAACCGGCCAAAGCCGGTTTTTTTATGTCTGCAATAAACTGGGTTTATTGCACTTGGGTATCAAGCACTAGGTTGGCGGTATCGCCGACAGCGACTGTACTGATCTTACCTTGAAGATCGCCAGCTTGTGGTTTGATATTACCGTGTTTAGAAAGCACAGCAATCACTTCCACATTGGTAGCGTCACTCAACTTCTTATCACCACCCATACCGCTGCTGTCATCTAATGTCACCGTAATTGGGAGCGACTTAGCACTGACTTTGGTCGCCGCTAATGGGACTTTTGGTCCTTCAGTTGCACGGGCAAAGATAAAGATAGTGTCTTCAGGGCTGGCTTTAGCGGCAAGTTCTGCAGAGATAGATATAGTGACATTGACTGATTTGGTCGCACTTGCTTTCACTTGCTTGTGGGCTTCATCATTTGGCATGCCCGCCGTTTCAGACTGCATACGTAAGTTAGCGGTTTCGATAGCATTCATTAGGGCTGCGCGATCAACATCGGCACGATCGCTATCAAGGATAGTTTGCCAAGAGGCGATGGCTTTCTTGTAATCAGCCGTAAAGAAGGCATCCATACCTACAAGTAATAACGTTGAAGGATCTTGAGCATCCATAGCTAAAGATTCATCGATAATCGCTTGGATTTGCGGTGTCATTTGTTGACCCGCTTTGTAATACATAGCTGTCGCTTTTGGACCGAGCAATTCTGCATGTTTTCCGACCAATTCGATTACTTTATCGAAAGCCGCAATCCCTTTATCGTATTGGTTTGCCGATACATAAGCATGGCCTAAGCTGAACCACAGTTGGCTGTTCTCTGGTTCGGCTTTAATTTGAGCCTCCATCATCTGCACGCGTTGCATCATGATTTGGGCTGTATCCATTCCCGCATGGGGATTGGCAGGTTGCTGGGCAGTTTCAATATTCTCAAAGGCGCCTAAGTGCTGATAAAGATAGCCTGAGATAACAACCAAACAAACTGACATGATCGACGGCCACAGAATCGTCTTTGGCTTGATTTGGTTGACCAGTGAATCATCACTCGCTTGTTTGATGTCTTGGAGTAGACTGATTTCAAGCTCTTTTTTCAATGCATCGAATTCGGCTTGATCGAGTAGCTCCTCGCTTAATTCTTTTTCAAGAGTGGCTAAGCGTTCATTGAACAATTCAAGGTTCGTTTGTTTACGAACTCCGGCTTCTTCCGTTTTCAGCAATTTTTGCTGTCTGAAATGCGGGATCCAAATCAGCATAAGGCCGACTAACATAACAAGCGCAATAAAAATCCAAAATGTCGTCATTGTTTCTATATTCACTTTAGTTTGCAGAAAGCGGAGTAACCGCTAGGCTTGGAAGCAAGATTATACGTAAAGATTGTTCATTGAACAGTAATATAAGGTAATCCCAGTACTGAAAGCTTATAGTTGGGCACTGGTTCACAAATTGATTCTTCTTGTAAATTTTGTATGAAACTTAAGTGTCATTTGTCGGTCACATGCAGAACTGAGCCTCTTCCGTGACTTTCAACAACCTCTAAAATTGAGAATGAGACAAGTAACCCAGTTTTGTACGAAAGAGGCAGACAGGAACAATAGCAAATACTAAAATGAGCAAAATTTCGTGCATTTGCGTGAATAACATGTTGTGCGTTGAGATAGAGTCTTTCTAAATCAACATATTATTGAAGACTGAGGAAAACCCATGATCCCAGAACTTGGACACTTTGCGCTGATAATAGGGGTGGCTTTTGCCTTCTTATTAATCAGCGTCCCCCTAATAGGTGTTGCCCGTAAAGATCAATACCTTGTTAGGTATGCTTGGCCGTTAACGTACGGAATGTTCTTTTTTATCACTGTATCTGTTGTCGTACTGGCTTATAGCTTTGCCGTCGACGATTTCTCCGTCGCTTATGTGGCACATCACTCTAATTCTCAGTTACCTATCTTCTTTAAGATATCGGCCGTATGGGGCGGTCATGAAGGGTCACTGTTGTTCTGGGTGTTTGCTTTATCGACTTGGGCTGCAGCGGTTGCCTTATTTAGTAAAGGTTTAGAGGAAGTGTTTACTGCGCGTGTACTGGCAGTATTAG
This sequence comes from Shewanella sp. SP1S1-7, assembly GCF_031932105.1. Classification (NCBI taxonomy): domain Bacteria; kingdom Pseudomonadati; phylum Pseudomonadota; class Gammaproteobacteria; order Alteromonadales; family Shewanellaceae; genus Shewanella; species Shewanella sp. SP1S1-7. The sequence continues at coordinate 3,721 of NZ_JAUOEU010000045.1, read as the reverse complement.
CGCTGATCGTGATTGGCTTTAGCTTATTCATGTTACTTACTTCTAGTCCATTCGAACGTTTGTTCCCGATCCCTGCCGAAGGCCGTGACTTGAACCCAATGCTGCAAGATGTGGGATTAATCTTCCATCCACCTATGCTGTATTTAGGTTATGTGGGTTTCTCGGTGAGCTTTGCATTTGCGATTGCCGCGCTGATGAGCGGTCGTCTCGATTCTGCATGGGCTCGTTGGACGCGTCCTTGGACCTTAGCCGCTTGGATCTTCCTAACTGGAGGTATCGCGCTAGGTTCTTGGTGGGCATATTATGAATTAGGCTGGGGCGGTTGGTGGTTCTGGGATCCTGTAGAGAACGCTTCTTTCATGCCTTGGTTAGTGGGTACTGCGCTGGTTCACTCTTTGATTGTGACCGAGAAACGCGGCGCCTTCCGTAACTGGACGGTATTACTGTCTATCTTCGCTTTCTCTTTAAGTTTGCTTGGTACCTTTATTGTTCGCTCTGGCGTATTAACCTCAGTGCATTCATTCGCAGCCGATCCAAGCCGCGGTATGTTTATTCTGTTGTTACTTGGTTTAGCGATTGGTGGTTCATTGACACTGTTTGCCTTCCGCGCCAGTGAAATGAGCAGTCCAGCCCGTTTCGAGCTGAAGTCTAAAGAAACCATGCTACTGGTCTGTAACGTGTTACTGACCGTTGCCGCAGGTACTGTGCTATTGGGTACACTCTATCCATTGCTCATCGATGCACTCGGCATGGGTAAAATCTCTGTAGGACCTCCATACTTCAACGCTGTGTTTGTGCCTATCGTATTAGTCTTATTTGGCTTTATGGGTATTGGTCCAATTATCCGTTGGAAAAAATCGAAAGCAGGCGAGCTTAAGCGTCAGCTATTGATCCCTGCAATGGTTGCTGCGGCTATCGGTATTGTGACGCCATTTATCGTCGATGGTGTATTCAATACTTGGGTTGCCTTTGGTATTGCAGCGGCTTCTTGGATTATCCTAGCGACAGCAAGAGCGGCCTATAACATGGTCAAGTCGAAAGAAGGTGATATCAGCATCAGCCGTATGGGCCGTAGTCAGCTGGGCATGATCTTCGCGCATCTTGGTATTGCTGTGTCTGTGATTGGTGCCACTATGGTGTCGAATTACTCGATTGAGAAAAGTGTCCGCATGGGACCAGGTGTGAGCCAAGAACTTGCGGGTTATACCTTTAAATATCTCGAGACCAAAAACGTAGTGGGTCCTAACTACACTGCAATGCAGGGACAGATAGAAGTCTACAAAGGTGATGAGCTGCTGACATTACTCAAGCCCGATCGTCGTCAATATAATGTGCGTACTATGGACATGACAGAAGCGGGTATCGACTGGGGTCTATTCCGTGATTTGTATGTGACCATGGGCGATCCAATTACCAGCACTGAATTTGCGGTTCGTTTGAACTACAAGCCGTTCGTGCGTTGGTTATGGTTTGGGGCAATTTTCATGATGATTGGTGGATTCTTCGCGGCATCGGATAAACGTTACCGTGCAAAAGTCGCTGAAGCTGTCGCGCCTTCGGCCGAAAAGGCAAAATTGGCAACGGCTCAATAATTGGGGAATGTATGAAGAAGTTGGTTCTGTTTATCCCATTGGTCATATTTCTCGCCATGGGGGTGTTTCTATATAAAGGTTTATTCCTGAATCCGCAGCAATTGGATTCGGCACTGGAAGGAAAGCCTATTCCGGCTTTCCAACTGGAACGCTTAGAGACACCAGCTGAGATCATTACGAATGAGCAATTAAAAGGCAAGGTGTCATTACTTAATGTGTGGGCGACTTGGTGTCCATCTTGTAAATATGAGCATCCTTTCTTAGTGATGCTAAAGCGTAAAAATCTTCTGCCAATTTACGGGATCAACTATCGCGATGAGCGTGCTCCCGCATTAGAAGAGTTGAAGCGTCAGGGCGACCCCTACAACGTCAATATCTATGATAAAGATGGCCGTTTAGGATTAGACCTTGGGGTCTATGGTGCACCTGAAAGTTTTGTGGTTGATCACAACGGTATTATCCGCTTCCGTTATGCGGGTCCAATCGACCAACGCGTATGGAGTGAAACCCTTTACCCTATGATCCAACAATTACAAGCTGAAGCGGCGAAGGATGGCGCATCATGAGAACGCTGACAAAAATCATTGGTGGTCTAGTACTGTTATTCAGCATGACAACCACCGTTATGGCAACACCGGTTGATACTTATGAATTCAAAACGCCTGAAAATCAAAAGCGCGGTTTGTCTTTGGCCCATGAGCTACGTTGCCCACAGTGTCAAAACCAAAACTTGATCGACTCAAACTCACCGGTTGCGCGCGATCTGCGTCTTGAAGTCTTCAAGATGGTAGACGAAGGCAAAGGAGATGATGAGATCATCGAGTTTATGACCAGCCGTTACGGTGAGTTTGTACTCTATAAGCCTAAGATGGAAACTAAGACCTACATTCTTTGGTTAGGTCCCGTTGGCTTGTTACTCATTGGGCTAGTGATTGGTTTTATCTTCATTCGTAAACAACGCATCAGCGGTAATGTGCCGAATGAAATTAGCGCAGAAGATCAGCGCGAGTTAGATACCTTGCTAAAGCGCAATACAAAATGAAGCATAAAGTCATAACGGCATTCATGTTGTCATCCATTCTTTCGGTATTTGTTGCTGGGGTCGCGCATGCGTACCCTGGTATGCAGCAAACGGCTAAACCGATGGAATCAACGGTTGATTTGATCAATGTACTGCCAAAGACTTTTCCTATTGAGCCTGTTGCCTTTAATGATGTCGATGGTAAAGCTATCGACTTCAGCCAATTTAAAGGTAAGATCATTATGGTGAACATGTGGGCGACCTGGTGTCCACCCTGTGTAAGGGAGCTACCAGCAATCGAAAGACTCGCGACCAAGTTCAAAGCTGAAGACTTTGTACTATTACCTATCTCTATTGATGCAGAAGGTAAGCAACAGGTTCAACCGTTCTTAAACTCGTTAGGTATGCCAAATTTCAACTCTTACTACGATCAGTCACAAAGTCTTGGGGATGTTTTCCCGCTCGATACGATTCCAGCGACATTTATTCTTGATCAACAGGGCCAATTGATAGCTTTTGTTCGATCTTATGTCGATTGGGACGATGCCAAAGCTGTCACGCTAATCCAAGGATTTATCGATAAAGGCAGTAAAAAGCCCAATTAATCGGCACTCTGCACGTAAAAGAATCACCATTGTTTAAAAGATCGCCATGCGATCTTTTTTCATTAAAAAAGCCCTTGCACAAAATCTCCTGCTCCCTATAATGCGCATCCACTGACACGGCAGACAGCGTTAAGCAGCCTGATGTGACAGTTCATCAATGAGTTTACTAATTGATGAGTGTCGAGAAAGTTTGCAAAAACTCCTTGACGCGAAACGGGAAATGCGTAGAATACGCAGCCCTAGCCACCTGGAAGCGTTCGACGCTCAGTGTGGTACTCAAGTCCTCTTACGGATATTGAGTTGCTCTTTAACAAGATAAAACAAGAAATCTGTGTGGACACTCACAGGTGTTGAGTTAATCGAAACTGCTTAACCTTTGGGTTGGCAGTCAAAATTTAAATCAACCAATTCTTTCACGAGAGTGATGAGTGTTCATAGCAATATGTACAAAGACTTACTTAGTAAGTCGAACAGAATTCGTTGAGCCGTTTGACGTAAGTCAA
>NZ_JAUOEU010000044.1:0-27706 GCF_031932105.1 Shewanella sp. SP1S1-7 | reverse complement strand
TAAGAGTGCCTATAAAAATTCAGATAAGCGTGCTGATAAGAGTTCAGCTTAGAATTTATCTGAACTCATACGCGCCGGAATGATTTCAAACTCGGTTCTGTCTTTGGGTAAATAGGCTTTCCACCAAGCGTGATTCAAAGCTGGGCTATGGGCTAATTCACTCAGGTTGATCCCTTGACCAAATTCCGGCGTAAGCAGCGGCACGTCATAGGCCTTGGCGGCTACGGCTATGCGTTCCAATGGCTCGTACCAACTATGTAGCGCGAGATCGAAGCTGCTGTTATGTATCGGAATTAAGTGTCGTCCCCGCAGATCTAAATGCGCCCGCAGTGATTGCTCTGGCTGCATGTGGATATCTGCCCACATCTCATCGTAGGCACCTGTTTCTATTAAGGTTAAATCGAAAGGCCCAAGTCTGTCGCCAATCTTTTTAAAGCCGTCGAAGTAACCGGAATCACCGCTGAAAAACAGTTTTAGTTCAGGGGACTGAATAACCCAAGATGCCCACAGGGTTTGGTTTTTGTCCGTGATACCACGGCCCGAAAAGTGCTGTGCCGGCGTCGCGGTAAAACTCAGACCCGCATGTTGGGTTTCTTGCCACCAATCGAGCGCGACTATCTTGCTGGCAGGCACGCCCCACGCGAGCAAATGTTTATCTACGCCCAGTGGCACGATAAATTTTTGCGTGCGCTCGGCGAGGGCTAAAATGCTGTGTTTATCTAAATGATCATAATGATCGTGGGACAAAATAATCCCTGCGAGCACTGGAATATTATCGAGTTCGATCGGCAACTCGTGGAATCGTTTTGGCCCAAACATTTGGCTTGGCGAGGCGCGTTTCGAAAACACAGGATCGGTTAACCAATATTGACCGTTGAGTTGTAACAGCACTGTTGAATGGCTGATTTTATACAGCATAGGTGTCGCATCGGCCGTTGGGTTTAGCTGCATTTTTTGGATCAGTAATGGCTGGTTTGGGCTCTTATCTGGAATACTTTCAGTCATGTAACGCCATAAAATAGAAAGTAAATTACCTTCACCACTGTGGGTATTGGGAGCTTCATTGCTGAATTTGTCACCCTCAACATGGGCCGAAGTCTTAGTGTTTACGTCAGTATTTGTTTGAGTGGCCATGATAAAGCTCCCGAGTCGTAGTAAGGTCAAGACAATCTTAAATCGCGTTTACAACATTAAAAAAGTAAACTACACAGTGTAGTTTACATGCAGCGGTGTAAAAGTAAACTGGATAGTGTAAAATGTCGACAAATGATTTTTATGGCGTAGGAAAACATGGCAGACAAACCCATTAAATTGACAAACTCTCAGCAGAAACGTGTGGCGATTCTGCGTGCCTCGCGGGAAGAGTTTATGGTCAATGGCTTTGTGGGTGCCAGTATGGACAGGATCGCCCAGCGGGCTAATGTTTCTAAACGTACTGTGTATAACCATTTTCCGAGCAAGGAAGTGCTGTTTGATACCACAACCACAGAGTTGTGGGCGCGGACGAAAGAAGCGGCGACCTTAGTTTACAATCCGGCGAAGAGTCTTGAAGATCAGTTGCAGCAAATTGCGCATCGATGCTGGGCATTGTATCAGCAGCCTGAGTTTCTCGATGTGGCGCGGGTGGTGATGGCAGAGTTTATTCGCTCGCCTATCCAAGCGACTGAAGCGATGGAGAAGCTCGCGAAGCAAGAAGGTGGACTCGAAGCTTGGCTTGCGGGAGCGGTAGAACACAAGGCGCTGAATATCGACGATATTGCAATGGCATCGACTCAGTTTTGGGGCATGTTTAAGGCGTTTGCATTCTGGCCTAAGCTATTCCATATGAAAAATAATGATGAGCACCAGCAAGCGATTATCGACGCCAATATCAAGATGTTTTTGGCCATGTATCGCGCTTAAACTTAGTGTTCCATGCTATTCAACATAAATGCCGCATCTGCGGCCTTTGTTATTTATGTAATACAGACTAGAGCAAGGCTGTCGCCAGTAGATAACCGACGGTCGATGCGGTACCCACGCCGATAAAGCCTGGAATGATAAAGCTGTGGTTAATAATGAACTTACCTATTTTAGTTGTGCCTGAACGGTCAAAGCCGATACAGGCCAGATCGCTTGGATAAGTAGGTAGCACAAAATATCCGTAGCTTGCAGGGAGGAAAGCGATCAAGAGTTTTGGATCGACTCCTAAGGCGAGACCCATAGGCGCAATGGCAGTCAGCGCCGCTGCTTGGCTATTAACAAGCTTAGAGATGAGGAACAGCACTAAGGCATAGGTCCAAGGCTGGCTTTGCACCACGTGGGACAGGTTTTCTTTAAGCACATCCATATGGCTGATGAAGAAAGTATCACTCATCCACGCCACACCAAATACTGAGAAAATCGCCACCATGCCCGCTTTAAAGACGGGGCCATTAGAGATGTTTGTCGGTTTGACTTTACAGGTCATTAGGATAAATGCCCCCGCAATTAACATCATCATCTGGATGACTAAGTTCATCGATAATAAGGTTGTTTTCCCTTTAACTTCAAATGCAGGGCGCAGTTCACTAAAAGAACCTAGTAGCACCACAGCAGCAATAGCCGCAAAGAAAATCCCCGTTGCCCAGTAAGCTTCCTTAGGAAAACGTTGATTAAGCAGGGTTTCGCTCTTGTCATAGATAAAGGCTCTTTGGACAGGATCTTGAATTCGTTCTTGAAACTCTTCGTCTTTATCTAAATCTTTACCGCGACGTAGACTCCAAAGCGCTGCAGCCATGACACCGCATAGCGATGCCGGTACTGATACCATTAAAATCTCGAGCAGATTATAGGCACGGCCCACACCTTGTTGCGATGCGAGAATCGACACCATAGACACAACCGCGACTGATACAGGCGAAGCACAAATTGCCATTTGTGAGGCGACGGATGCCACCGCCATTGGGCGTTCTGGGCGAATATTTTTCTTCAACGCGATATCGGAAATAATCGGGAACATAGTGTAAACCACATGGCCAGTACCGCACAAAAAGGTGAGTGTCCAAGTGGTTAGCGGCGCTAGAATGGTGATGTATTGTGGATGGCGGCGCAGTAGGCGCTCGGCAAACTGCATCATCACATCTAATCCGCCCGCGGTTTGCAATACGGCCGCACAGCCGATCACCGCAAGAATCGTTAGCATAACTTGTACTGGCGGTTGTCCCGGCGCTAAACCGAAGACAAATATCAGTAAAAATAATCCAATACCACTTATCAGTCCGAGTCCCATACCACCGTAGCGGGTACCCAGCAGCAAGCAGCCGAGTACGACAATAAATTCCATTAAAATCATTTTGATTTACCCCTGCGGAACCTGCCGCGCTATTTGTATTAGGACTATCTGTATTTGGCGTTATTTTGCGAGGCGATTGATTTTGATAACTTGCGCTGGAGCAAGGTGTAAATAAAAAGTGGCATTAGAATTTTCATAAATTTGAGCTAGCGCTAGAAACGCATGGCGATAAGTTGCATTCTGGTTAACGAGTTTTACGGAAAGGGCTAAGATTTAGCGCTCGCTCCGTTTACAAGAACGATAACAATACTCAAGGATAAGCCCGTGAAACCTGCCACCTTTAATACCGAAGCCTTCGATGATTGGATCCGCAGTCGCTTTGTGGAACTCAACTCAGAGCTAGAACAGCTTTATTATCAACAAACGGACCGGGCCAATGTGCTCGATATTGGCGCAGAAGCTAAGTTGGCGCTAGAGAGCGAAGGCCGAGGATTGATTAAGGCCTTGCTCGATGAGGGGAATACCGATGAAGGGTTCGACAGTGCTTTCGATTTACTCGGTAACGTGGGCCTATACATGGCAGCTTGTCGACGCCATGAAATTACTGAGCCCTCACGGGAAACCACCTCACCATTAGCCGAAGCCTCCGCGCTAGCCATGCACATTGGCGCTTCAATAGGTGTCACGCCGCGCTTTGCCACCGCGCATTTAACTACCCATAATCGTGCCCACAATGGCATTTATAAACGCTTTACCGATCTGAGCGCTGAAAAGCTGTTTGTGGATTACAACACTAAAGGCATTTTGGCCTATAAACGCGCTGCCGATGCGTTATTGAAAATCCAGCCTTTGGGCATTTCCCATCCTATCAGCCACGATTTACTGCGGGTCGCCAAACAGGCATTGCAGGATGTGATTGAGTCGAACACTCAATTATTCAATCGATTAGATACGGATCGTTTCTTTTACTGTGTTCGCCCTTACTACAAACCTTATCGGGTGGGCTCGGTTATTTATCGCGGCGCCAATGCAGGGGATTTTGCGGGGATTAATGTCATCGATTTAACGCTAGGTCTTTGTTTCGCCAATGAGGCTTCCTACTCGCAAATGCTGGTGGACAAGTTTTTATACATGATGCCTGAGGATCAACAGATATTGCGCGAGTGCATGCGTCGGCCGAATTTGATGGATGACTTTCTGCAGGCAAAAGACTGCTCAACCCAAGATTGGTATCAAGAAAACTTGCGACTCTTTATTGAAGTCTGCGAATTACATGGCGAGACTGCGATTCAGCACCATAATGAGTTAGTGACTAAATATATTGCCGAGCCTTCGACAACGATGGAGCAGCAGCATTTAGCTAAGGTCACCGCCAGTGGTCCGCCACTGCATGTGCTACTCGGTTCATTGGAGCGACTCAGAGATAGGCGTGCCGCCGCTCAGCGCAGCGACATCCGGACGCGTTATGATGAGATTAAGAAACTGAAAGAGAGTTTGAGATAACACTATGTTTGCAGACTATAAAAAGGACTTTTACCTCGCGGGTCCAGGATATCTATTGAATCATTCCGTCGGTCGACCGTTAAAATCGACCGAACAGGTCTTCAAAGAAGCCTTTTTTGCGCCTTGGCAGGAGTCGGGGCGCGAACCTTGGGGTCAGTGGCTGAGTGTGATTGATGATTTTACTTTCGCCTTATCTAAACTGTTTAACGGCCACCAAAAGGACTTTTGCCCTCAGGTTAATCTCTCCAGTGCGCTGACTAAAATCGTCATGTCACTCGAGCGATTAAATCGCGAACACGCCGTTGTGTTAATGAGTGAGATTGATTTCCCCAGCATGGGTTTCGCCCTTAAAAAAGCACTGCCAGCCAGCTGCGAAGTACGTTTCATCCCTAAGGGGCTCGATGTCACTGACCCTAATGTGTGGGACGCGCATATCAGTCGTGATGTGGATCTGGTGTTTGTTAGTCATGCTTACTCGAATACTGGGCAGCAAGCGCCATTAGCCAATATTTTTACCATAGCCCGTGAGCGAGGCTGTTTGAGCTTAGTGGATGTGGCGCAATCGGCGGGGATTATTCCGCTAGATCTCGCGCGCCTACAACCTGACTTTTTAATCGGGTCGAGTGTGAAATGGCTCTGCGGCGGCCCTGGTGCAGCCTATCTTTGGATTAACCCTGCCATTTTGGATCGTTGCCAACCTAAGGATGTGGGGTGGTTTAGCCATGAGAATCCGTTCGAATTTGATATCCACGACTTTCGTTATCAGCACTCCGCAATGCGCTTCTGGGGTGGAACGCCTTCAATCGCCCCCTATGCCATTGCCGCTCACAGTATTCATTATCTGGCGGGTTTAGGTGTCTCCTTGCTGCGTAAATGTAATCAGCAGTTGATTGATGCTGTGGCGCAGGAGCTTGAGCATGAGTTTGTATCGCCACGTGATGTTGAGAAGCGCAGCGGTACACTGATTCTACAGTTTGGTGAGCAACAACATAAAATCATGACGGCATTAGCAAACGCGAATATTAGCGTTGATGCTCGCAGCATGGGGATCCGGATTTCGCCGCATATCTACAACGATATGGCCGATATCAAGCTGTTACTTGATGTGATTAAAGTAAATCGCTAACTTAAATGATTTTAAATGGCTTGCTAGGCTAGGTTGTACTACGTAACTGCAACTAACAAGGCATAACTAACAAGACACAACACTCAGGGAGGCAAACCGCGACATGGTCGTTCCCGTATGCCGGCGTTAACTCACCGTCACACAGGCAACTTGAGGTTATTTATTGGGTGCGATCATGCTTAAATCTTGTAGTCATAGCGGCAGACCATAGGTCGCGGGGTGTGGAGCTTGGGATCGCTGGGCGTGATCGCTAAATCTGCAGGTAGCATAACAGTATCGATGATTAACGCACTGCTCATATCAACGAGTGTCAGCGGGATGGTAAAGAGCAGCAAGGGCGGGGCCGCCAACGCGGAGATAATCATACACTCCTCGCCATTATCAACAGCCGTTTGCACACTTGAGAAAGAATGACCCCAAGTTGAATCTTCTCCTATCCTCGACGTTATCGTTGCACATCCCGTGAGAGAACAGCACACGACCAACCAAGTCAAGCAACGCATAACCACTCCATTGTTTATATGTGAAAAACTGCATTGCTTCGGTATGATCTACTCACTTGATCAACTGAGAGCGTTAGTGATGTGGAACCAGATCAGGTTTCATTTGATGCCAACCTGTTCTGTTTCAACAGCTTGGCATTCTAACTATATGATTATATCTGTCAATTATTCATCAACAGAAACGAGATACAACCAAGCTCAATAACCTAGTTGTTAACGGCGACTCTTGTTTTGGATAAGTATTAATCATGGAGGTTTGTATGCCGTGCCTTCGCAGAACTCTGATGAGTTTTGAACATACTCTTTAAAATCAGTTTCCACTTCCCTCACTGGCCATCTAGCTACTTTTATTACTTTCCTTAAAACTGTTTCAGTAAATATTCGCTTGAGGGTAGGCCGAGAGCATATTATGTTGCTGATTTAAAATGGATGACTGGATTTACGCTTGGCGATGCCCACGCTACAAGTAGAGTCTACCGAGAGGTAACAGGATGAACAATAAAGCAGCGCCGCAGCAGTCGGCGTCGACAGAGCAAGACACACAACCGTTGAACGACAGCCGGTATGAAGATTTGCCACACAGTGAGTTCCTGCAATTACCCCAAGAGGATCAAGACCGGCTCAATAAGCTACGTCAGCAGCGCGTGCGTGAGGCGCCGACCCTATATGAGTGGGATATTAAGGTAGCGACTGTGTATGGCATTGGGTGGATCATGGTCCTTATTCCGTGCGGGATTACGGCTCTAGTTGGGTTGGTGACATACTGGTATGGATTTGAGCAATGGTATTATTTTCTCATCATAGTGATGATTTTTGGGCCATTTATGCGCTACCTCTGGTTGGCCGACAAACAGTACCATTATCGGCTCACCACCGAGGGTTTAGTTACTACCTATCATGACGCTATTCCGGATGCAGCCTACGCGGTAGTGCGGGGGCTGGCTTGGTTTGGAGTGGTGGTTTGTATTGTCGGGGTGGCGTTGTTAGGCCCGGCCGCCTTGGTCGGCGCGGGTGGTTTTGCTGTGATGGCATTTTTCTTCACCGGTTTTAAAAATGTAGAGACAACTTATGAGAGTTCTATAAAGAATGGGCATCGTCATTTGATTAAGGTAACGCGGAATCGTCCATTTATTGCCTGCCAATCGGATGTACGAACAATGGGCTTACGCGCAAGCATTCGTCTTCATTGCCCATTGGATAAGATGCACACCATCTTATCATTACTGATGACGCAGTTACCTGATTCTGAAATCCGTGTATTTAAAAATGAGCGCGTGTTAGATGGCGTACCATTTGCGTCATTTGAGTCAGGCGAACCTGCCCAACTGTCAGATTTCGCCCCTGAGAATACCCATGCCGTCTAACGCTTTCTTTCGCGCCTGTTATTGGCGTGAGATTCGGTGTCATCAGTGGCAGCTTTGCCACCAAGATGCTAACAGGCCTTATAGCGGCAAGATCGTCAAGAGTGAGAAGACATTAAGTACGAGCTGTGTGGATAGGTTAACGATGACCGTGCAGTCCGTGGGCACAGCAAAGGAATAGCTATATGAATAAGAGAGCAGCGCCGCTGCAGTTGGCGTCGACAGAGCAAGAGACAAAACTGTTGGACGACAGTCGGTATGAAGACCTGCCGCGCACTGAGTACCTGCAATTACCCCAAGAGGAGCAAAGCCGGCTCAATAAGCTACGTCAGCAGCGGGTGCGTGAGGCGCCCACGCTTTATGAGTGGGATATTCGGGTGGCGACTGTCTATGGTCTATTTTGGTTAACCTTCCTGATCCCGTGTGGTTGCTTAGCACTTATAGGGTGCTATTTGCTATCTGGCGATACTAGCTTGGGTATAGGGTTAATCATCATGGCTTTAATTATGTGCTTATCTGCTCGTTACCTCTGGTTTGCAGACAAACAGTACCATTATCGGCTCACCACCGAGGGGTTAGTTACCACCTATCATGATGCTATTCCGGATGCAGCCTATGCGGTAGTGCGGGGGCTGGCTTGGTTTGGGGTGGTGGTTTGTATTGTCGGGGTGGCCTTTTTAGGCCCAGCAGCGCTGGTTGGTGTAGGTGGAATGGCTCTGGGGGCATTTTTCTTTACTGGTTTTAAAAATGTAGAGACAACTTACGAGAGTCCTATAAAAAATGGGCATCGTCATTTGATTAAGGTAACGCGGAATCGTCCATTTATTGCCTGCCAATCGGATGTACGAACAATGGGCTTACGCGCAAGTATTCGTCTTCATTGCCCATTGGATAAGATGCACACTATCTTGTCATTGCTGATGACGCAGTTACCTGATTCTGAAATCCGTGTATTTAAAAATGAGCGCGTGTTAGATGGCGTACCATTTGCGTCATTTGAGTCAGGCGAACCTGCCCAACTGGCAGATTTTGCCCCTGAGAATACCCAGCCTAGTTGAATAAAGCGTGGACACTTAACAATAATGGCGCGGTAGTTAACTTCCGACTATATAGGTGGTTTTTCTGCTGCATCCTCGTTTAGTTTAGATCGGTTTTTAACCATCTATCTCTATTATTGCCGTTGCAGCGGTGTCTGGGTGCCTTCTCTGAATGATCAAAGAGTGGTTGGCGATGATGCCTATTTAGAGAGCAACGCGATGATTGAATCAGAATAAAAGTTGTATATACCTTCAAAATACAAAAAGCCCCGATAGCGTTGCTATCGAGGCTTTTATATTTCTGTATCAATTACATAAAGCGAGCCGTTTGTATAGCGCTAGCCATTACAGGCTGTAGTACATTTCAAACTCAAGTGGGTGAGTTGTACGTGCTACGCGCTCAGCTTCTGCTGTTTTCAGTACGATATAAGATTGGATGAAATCTTCACTGAACACGCCGCCTTTAGTCAGGAACTCATGGTCAGCTTGCAGGTTTTCAAGGGCGTTTTCTAATGACGTTGCCACTTGTGGGATTTCAGCCGCTTCTTCTGGAGGCAGATCGTACAGATCTTTGTCCATCGCTTCACCTGGGTGGATCTTGTTTTGGATACCGTCAAGACCGGCCATCAGCAGCGCTGCGAAACCTAAGTATGGGTTGGCATGTGGATCTGGGAAACGCGCTTCGATACGACGGCCTTTAGGGCTTGGTACCACTGGAATACGGATTGATGCAGAGCGGTTACGGGCAGAGTAGGCCAACATAACAGGTGCTTCAAAGTGTGGCACTAAACGCTTGTAAGAGTTAGTGCTTGGGTTAGTGAAAGCGTTCAGCGCGCGAGCGTGCTTAATGATACCACCTATGTAGTACAGAGCAGTTTCACTTAAACCTGCGTATTTGTCGCCAGCGAACAAGTTAACACCGTCTTTCGCCAGAGATTGGTGAACGTGCATGCCGCTACCATTGTCACCAACGATGGGTTTAGGCATGAAAGTCGCCGTCTTGCCGTAAGCGTGTGCCATGTTGTGCACTACGTACTTCAGAATTTGGATTTCATCCGCTTTCTTAGTCAAAGTATTGAAGCGAGTAGCGATTTCGTTTTGACCTGCAGTCGCCACTTCGTGGTGATGCGCTTCAACCACTTGGCCCATTTCTTCGAGCACTAAACACATAGCGCTACGTAGGTCTTGTGATGAGTCAACCGGTGCAACTGGGAAGTAACCGCCTTTAACAAATGGACGGTGACCAGTGTTGCCGCCTTCGTAGCTAGTCGCTGAGTTCCATGCCGCTTCTTTAGCGTCGATCTTAACGAAACAACCTGACATGTCAGTACCGAAACGGACATCGTCAAATAGGAAGAATTCTGGTTCTGGTCCAATCAATACAGTATCTGCGATACCAGTAGAGATCAGGTAAGCTTCTGCTTTTTTAGCGATTGAACGTGGGTCACGGTCGTACCCTGTCATTGTACCGGGTTCAAGAATGTCACAACGGATCAGCGCTGTGGTTTCTTCGGTGAAAGGATCCAGTACGAATGTCGTTGGATCTGGCATCAGTACCATGTCTGATTCGTTAATACCCTTCCAACCTGCGATAGAAGAACCGTCAAACATTTTGCCGTCTTCGAAGAAATCAGCATCTACCTGATGAGAAGGAATAGATACGTGCTGCTCTTTACCTTTAGTGTCGGTAAAACGTAAATCAACGAACTTAACTTCTAATTCTTCAAGTTGCTTTAAAACTGATTCAACTGACATTCTCAAGCCTCCGGTAGGGTAAAGGGATGCCCCTTCTATAATCTTTTAACTCAAGTGATTTATCTTGAGCCAAACTTACGAGCTATATAGCGATATCCATGCCAATAATTTAAACTACTGATTAACATGGTTTAAAATCTTTACTGCACTTAATTGGATTCTCGTTTGCACCACTTTGGTGCTATTGACTGAGGCATTTTGGTGCATTCATCCATTTTGGTGCGCACTGAATTGATTCATGCAAAGCATAAGTTTCAAAGCATAAGGTTCAAAGCACTAGTATGCATCGCTTATGTGGCAGTGAGATGGCAATCGCGCCTTGGCTCACAGGGGCTACATCAAGGACAGCAGCACTGAATCTAGCACATCTTTTCAGCACAGAACTGGACTATTTCTCTGGGCTATTTCACTGCCGCATAGTTGTCATAAAACCACGCTAGTTTGTTCAACTATGCCATGCATTCTCAATTCAATAGTGGTTTATTATCATATTATTAGGAAAGAGTTCGTTCTCATGTACGAAATGTCTTTGCTGTTCACAGGCCAAGTGAAATCAGTGATGCGTAATAAAGGTATAGCGTGACAATGAAGTCAGTCTTAAAGGCATTCAGTTTTCGCGGTCATAAATGCCAATATCAACGCCCAGTTAAATCTGCGCTAGAAATTATTGCTGTTTCATGTCGAGATGATTTTGTCGTGGAAACATCAATTTGATTGATGTTTAAATCAGCAGAAATGCTTTGCGTCTAGATTATGAAAAATAGGAAATTCAGCTGCTTAACTCTGATTTTTCCTACGAATATGGCAATTGAACAGTGCTTTAACTGTGGCATTAGCGGATTTCACTCAATGGAATATTGGCAGGAATTAGCCAAGGATTGGCGGATTGTTTTATAAGTGTTCAAAAATAATCCTGTGCGCCAAGGCCGCTCTGGAGTAGAATGGCACGCTTTTTATTGTGGCGGATCGAGCTAGATCGCCATAACGAATTACTGAAATATCCCTATTTTTGTTTGATGGTAAGAGGTTTATCCGTGCTAGAGAATTTACGTAACATCGCCATTATTGCACACGTTGACCATGGCAAAACGACCCTGGTAGACAAGTTGCTGTCACAGTCAGGCACCCTTGCAACCCGAGGAGAAGCTACTGAGCGGGTGATGGACTCCAACGATCTTGAAAAGGAACGTGGGATCACGATTCTGGCAAAGAATACTGCCATCAAGTGGAACGACTACCGTATTAACATCGTTGATACCCCAGGCCACGCCGATTTCGGTGGTGAGGTTGAGCGTGTTCTGTCTATGGTTGACTCAGTATTATTGCTAGTTGATGCCGTTGACGGTCCAATGCCACAAACTCGCTTCGTAACGAAGAAAGCGTTTGCTCAAGGCTTAAAGCCAATCGTTGTTATCAACAAAATTGACCGTCCAGGTGCACGCCCAGATTGGGTTATCGACCAAGTATTCGACCTGTTCGATAACTTAGGCGCTACTGACGAGCAGTTAGATTTCCCAATCGTTTACGCTTCAGCGTTAAACGGTTTTGCAACTTTAGATCCAGATGTTGCAAGTGAAGACATGACGCCGCTGTTCCAAACTATCGTTGAAAAAGTATCATTCCCTGATGCTGACTCAGAAGGTAGTTTCCAGATGCAAATTTCGCAGCTGGATTACAACTCATACGTGGGTGTTATCGGTATCGGCCGTATCAAGCGTGGTAGCATCAAAACTAACCAACAAGTCACTATTGTTGGTGCTGATGGCAAAACCCGTAACGGTAAAATGGGCCAAGTATTAGGTTACATGGGTCTAGAGCGTACTGAAGTTGAAGTTGCTAACGCAGGCGATATCGTTGCTATCACTGGTTTAGGTGAGTTGAAAATTTCTGACACTGTCTGTGCTGCTGGCGCTGTAGAAGCATTACCGCCATTATCAGTTGATGAACCAACTCTGACCATGACGTTCCAAGTCAACACTTCACCTTTTGCGGGTAAAGAAGGTAAGTATGTGACTTCACGTAATATTCTTGAGCGTTTACAACAAGAATTGGTCCACAACGTGGCACTGCGTGTTGAAGAAACTGAAAGTCCAGATCGCTTCCGCGTATCAGGCCGTGGTGAATTGCATTTATCAATCCTGATTGAAAACATGCGTCGTGAAGGTTATGAGTTAGCTGTATCACGTCCAGAAGTTATTCTGAAAACCATCGACGGTGAATTGTGTGAGCCATTCGAAACGTTAACTGTTGACGTTGAAGAAGAAGATCAAGGCACAGTGATCGAGAAGTTAGGTACCCGTAAAGCTGAAATGAAAGACATGCAGCTTGATGGTAAAGGTCGTGTACGTATCGACTTTATTATCCCAAGCCGCGGTTTAATCGGTTTCCAAACTGAATTCTTAACAGCGACTTCTGGTACAGGTCTAATTTACCACTCATTCGACCATTACGGTCCACACAAAGGTGGCGATATCGGTCAACGCGCTAACGGCGTATTGATTTCTAACGCGACAGGTAAGGCTCTGACATTCGCACTGTTCGGTCTACAAGACCGCGGCCGTCTCTTTATTGGCCACGCTGCTGAAGTATACGAAGGCCAAGTAGTTGGTATCCATGCTCGCTCAAACGATCTGACAGTTAACTGTCTGAAAGGTAAGCAGCTGACCAACATGCGTGCTTCAGGTACTGACGAAGCGCAAGTGCTGACTACGCCAATCACAATGACACTTGAGCAAGCGCTTGAGTTCATCGATGATGACGAATTGGTTGAAGTAACACCTAAGAGCATTCGTGTTCGTAAGAGACACTTGACTGAAAACGATCGTAAGCGCTTTAACCGCGGTTAATGCCAGCCTGTTGATTCAGGTGGCACACCCTTAAGGTGAGTCAATCGGTTTAAAAAGCCCTGCATAGGAAACTATGCGGGGCTTTTTGTTGGGGCTGATTTGGTCATGGGTATGCCGGCGATTAATTCAAACTTCTGAATCTTGAGATCTTGTATTACTCCTTATCGATTCTCCATACGCAATTGCGGCAAGATTTTGTAAGGAGAGATCTAACATTTAGTATGGTTCCGCTTAGGTCTTGTGCAAATTCATTGTCGAGTGAACAGCAGGCATTTTTCCCTGTCAGTAACTTCCTGGGTAGCAGATAAAGTTCTTACTAAAGCGACGGCTTAGCCTGTCATCGTGGAAGGAATAAATTTTAATATATTCGTCAAAAAGTGAACGGATCAGTTGCTGTCGGTCTGGCTGTATAGGGTTAGCTATAAAACCATTTATCTGATATTCGCATAGGAATAGTATCAGCGATAAGATTGAGTGATTTACTAACTGTAATCAATATTCTGGTGTATACATTAAAAACTGCAGATAGTGATATAAACCATTATCTGCAGTGTGCTTCGTTAGATTGGCAGTGCTTTGATGCTATTTAACCCAAGTATTGTTCAAAACTGCTTGCTGTGAGAGTTGAAATTCAAGCTTTAGCTGTTCTGCATACTTAGGTGCCTGATTCTCAATAAAGTCTACACTTTCATTCTCAGATATGATTTTATCTCCAGCGATTAAAAAACTACCTGAGTTGGTAAATGCGCCAAGCAAGTCGCCTTTTACTACAATACTATAGGGTTTTCGTTCCCTATAAAGAGAGCGACCAACTGATGCAAACTCGTCATTAAATCCGAGCAAATCAAAAGCGGTAGGTAAAATATCTAATTGGCTTGCGAGTATTTTATGTCGTTTAGGGGGAATATTTTGCCCAGGACGATAAATCCATAACGGAATATGGAATGCGCTTTCTAAGCCCGGCGTTTTCGTTTTGAACAAAGTGTGATCTGCCAAAATCATAAAGGTTGTATTTTCGTACCAGTCCTGTTTTGATGCTTCCGCAAAAAATGCTTTAAGAGATTCATCTGTATATCTAACAGTATTCAAAAAATCGGTGAATGTATCTTGTCCATATGGATAAACCTGTAAATGCTTCGGTGTTTCTACATATGGCATATGGGTGGTACCTGTAAACGAAAAACTAATAAATGGCTTAGTTTTTTCGTTTGCTAATTCGAGTGTTTTCATCAACATCTCATAATCCCAACCAAACTGTGCGCCATCAGGATCGGGGTAGTCAGTTCGTGTTATTGGGATATCACTACGTCCAAGATATTGCTGAAAACCAGCATAGTTGGCTATCGAATCTAAACGAATCGAGTCACGTTTTGAGCTTTGCAGCATTTGGGTTTGGTAGCCATGAGCTTGAGCAATATTACCAATTTTTGTAAGGCGTGATAATTCCAGTCCTCCTCCGATATAACCAACACTCTCAAGGGGAGGTATGCCAAACAAGCTCGCTTGAACACCTAAGTTACTGCGTTGAGCAACAGCATAGAAATTATCATAAACCTCAGCTTTTTTTGACAGTTCATCTAAAAATGGTGTGACTTTATAGTCTGAACCCGATAATCCATCTATATAAGCATAGCTTAACGCTTCTACCAAAATGATAACTAAATTTCGGCCATTAGGTGTATTCTCTGAGAATTGGCTTACGTATGGATATTTATATGCTTCATCTTCTGTCTTATTTAGCTGTTGTTTAAGCTCTTCGGAATTAAAGAATTTATAATCAGTACGCTTGAAGTTTTGAGTAGTTCCTTTGCCACCTGTATAAATACCATTTAAAATTAAATTAGCTTGCTGCTCACTTTGGTTTTTATATGCATCGATAATGCCAAGTGGCTTTCCATGCAAGTTTAATCCTCGTAGAAATAATATCAAGATAGGGATCGCAATAACAAAAACGCCAATTTGTGATGCTAGAGTATTATGGTTTTTATTGTGGTAGAAAAATAGTTGGTATTTTTTCACCAGCAAAATAATTATTATGGCTATAGTAGCAACGCTAAATATCGTTAACGCGAAATGATCTTTCATTAAAAATGGTAATACAAAAGATGTTTCAGTCATTAACAATGGTAGATCGCTAAATGTGTGTCTATTTACTACACCAAAATAAATAAAATCTCCAATAAGTGCGAGTGTAGATAGCAATAGCATTATTAAACCAAGCTTCAAACCCATATCTTTTATGAAACAAGTAATGCGGCCACTTCCTGGTACTAATATTAGCAATGTAGGTATGATCATGACATAAGCAGTAGTCATGATATCAAAGCGAAATGATGTAAATATCACCGTGAGTAAATCGAATGTTTCTTTATAATAATCGTGATACACAATGTAATTCGCAATGCGAGAACAATTTAATATGAATAGCATGGAAATATATAGAAACAACACGCTGCGAAATTTACTCTGTTTCATACGATAAATTTTTTCAATGACTGTTTAAGGAGGTGCATAATAACACACCAACTTAGACTAGTTCAAAAGCAAACCTATACTCAGTTAATGCCCCACTCTATCTATTACTTGGATCAGTTCCATGCGGATATTGTCGGGTGTTTGGCTGTGCCAGAAGCCAGCTAAGTAAGCGCCAAGCGGCAGCATAAATAAGGCGATGAGCACTAATGCGAGTAATCCCTTATGGCCGAGTCTGTGGCCAGATTTAAGACCTAGACCAAGGGCGGCTGATTTTGGACAAGCGGCGACGCAGCGCATACAGGCCTGGCATTCATCACTGCGCACCGTAGTCTTAGTGTGCACTATGATGTTTGCTGGGCAGGCGCGGGTGCACTTATCGCATTTCATCCCTTTTGCCTCGATAAGGCAATGCTGTGTATCGCGGCGGATTTTTAATGGGCTCGCAAAGCTTAAGATCCCGAGCATGGCACCATAAGGGCACAAGTAACGGCAGAATCCCTGGCGGCGCCATGCGGCTAAGGCAAGGATCAGCGCAAACACAAACAAGGTAATCAGGCTCGGCGTCAGAAAGAACAGTGCCATTTTTAAGTCGGCAATCTTGTGATAATTACCTTCGAGATAATAAGGAATCGACTCACTTGGCATGCCAATCACTATGTAGCAAAGGCCAAGCAGCAATAAATACTTGAGCATTCGCAGTGGCCAATCGAGCCAAGCGGGTGGTGTTAGTTCTGATCTAATAAAGCGTTTTCTAACAGCATACAAATATTCCCCTGCCAAACCTAATGGGCAAGCCCAACCACAAAATGCCCGCTTACAAAGTAATCCTGTGAGCAATACCGCCGCTAACATCACCGCGGCTGCAGGATGGGTTTGATCCCACAAATTTAGACTGACAATGGCCTTCAGTTCAATGCCGCCGGCAATCGGCAGGAAAGCATCGACCACATCGGGGCGCATTAGCCAAGGTGTAATTCCTTGCTTAAGCAATACGGTATTAATTGTGTATTGCACGGCAACCAGTAAAAGCGATAGCGCTAAGACATGTTGAGTGCCTTCCCGCAGAGTATTGATCTTAATCTCACCTTTGAAGGAGTCAGGTGCAAATTTATGTCCTACTAACGCTAAAGGTAGCGCAATAATCAGTCCGAGTGCTAAAGGCCAGTAAAGGCTGATCGCGACGGCGCTGACACTGAGTAACAGTGTTACGACAGCACCCCATTTCTGGCCGCTCCAATAGCTCAGTGAGGCGAGATACATGAGTGCCAACATCAGAGTAAGTGATTCGATAAAAGTCATAGTGATGAATACAGCAAATGAGTAACGAGTACAGTGTCTGAGTGATGAGCTGATGATAAGTTTTTGAGTACTAAATGAAATTGTGCGGCAGGTCTAAGATTGGTGCTATCAATCCACTAAAGCGCGCCATAGCTCACAAAGCCAAGTGTTTTGGGCTTGCACAAATAAAGTATGGCTTGCAGGGACAGCGGACGAGGTCACACAAAGCATAAAAAGCCCCAGCACTTTATTGTGCTAGGGCTTAGGAGTTAAGTAGCAGCTTTGGTTCAACTTTTGGATTTTTCGAGTGACTCAATAAACTTGTTCGACTCATTAATCGATTTGTTCATCTCTTTAATCAGGCCCGAAATGTCGGTTTGCAGACTAGCAAATTCGCCTTTGATTGCACCAATGGCTTGGGCGTTCAAGTTATGCTTGAGATACAGCATATTGTCTTTCATGGCGGTGAGGATAGGCGGCATTTTTGATTCGGCGCGGTGCATGCTTTTGATCAATTGTCCGTAGGCGCGGCGCGTTTCTTTGAGCTTAGCTTCACTGTTACGGCGCAGGCTGGCTTTGCTGATTTCGCCAATTTCATCTTGCCATTCATCGAATAACGCTTCGGCCACATCTTCAACTTTCTTGATGCGGTTGCTAACGTTGTCTGCGGCGCTTTGGGCTGACTCGTATTCATCCTTGGCCTTGTTATAGGCTTTTTCTAGGTTGCCGCCATCGTGATTGAGCAGGGCTTGCATCTCTTCGAGGGCCGAGCTGAACTCTTTTTGGGCGTCCTCTTGGGATTCTTTCGCGTCTTTAACTCTGTCGACCATAATATCGCGTTTATGGTAACCGACCTTTTCCATCGCGCCGTAATAGGCGCTTTGGCAACCACTGAGCAGGAGGCATGCGGCAATCAGGCCTGAAGTTATCAGTCTTTTCATTGGGTATTCCGTCACTGAGTGAATTGAAATTAATCGGCCTTAAATCGGGCCGCATCGATAATGCTCCACAGATGAAAGATAGCACCTATTACCGCGGGCACAATTAGCCACCAGAGTGCATAACCTACCACTGTGATAATGAAAAATAACAGTGCTGCCATAATGCGGCCTTGTAATAGTTGGCCTAACCCAGGGAAAAATAGGCTAGCAATAGCGGAAATAACGTTACCCGCAGATCCTTGTTGAGACATCAATTCACTCCTTAGACTTGTAAATTAAGTGTTTATTGTACGAAGATAACGAGTCTATACCAACAGAATCAAGAGAAACCCGTGACTAAGAAGATAGAACTGGCACAAATTCGCGTCTTATTCCTCGGGATCTGGCACTTCCTGCTGCATTTAAGGCGGCGTTTAGTGGAAGATCAGATCAATATCCGCGCCGGGCATTTGGCCTATGTCACGCTATTGTCACTCGTGCCTATGGTGGCCGTGACTATGTCTATGCTGTCCGCTTTTCCTGTGTTTAAAGGCATTCGTGGGCAGATAGAAGGCTTTGTTTATCAGAACTTTTTACCCGCCGCTGGCGATACTGTACAAGTGTATATCAATGAGTTTGTCGCCAACGCTTCTAAGGGCACAGCCGTGGGGATTGCCGCTTTAGTGGTGGTCGCTATTTTGCTGATTTCCGCTATCGACAAATCCCTCAATAACATTTGGCGTACTAAAGAGAAGCGTTCCGTGGTGGTCGCATTTTCTATGTATTGGATGGTCATCACTTTGGGTCCTGTTTTGGTGGGGGCCAGTTTGGTGGCGACTTCCTACGTAGTGTCATTGAAGGTTTTTGACGGTCAGTTGTCGGGTGTGGTGCCCGTGTTTCTTGAGCGCTTGCCCATGCTGTTTTCAGTTGCGGCATTCTTGCTGTTGTATATGGTAGTGCCTAATCAAAAGGTGAAGTTTCTACATGCACTATTAGGGGCGATTGTCGCCGCAATCTTGTTTGAGTTAGGTAAAAAAGCCTTTGCCTTGTATGTGACTCAGTTTCCGAGCTACGAAGCTATTTATGGGGCTTTAGCCGTGATCCCTATTATCTTTGTCTGGGTGTATTTATCGTGGATGATAGTATTACTCGGCGCGGAAATTACCGCGGCTATGCCAGAGTATTTAGATTATGAGTCGAGCTCCGATGAGGATGAAACGGATCTGGATGGTAAGCCTTTACAAGACTGCCAAGATAATCAGCCTGTAACCTTAACGTCGGCAGAGGTGACGGCACTCAAGGCCGTGGCAAAATCGGAATAACATCCCTAAACGGTTAAGTAATGGCGATAACACTTAATGCCTGAATCAGTGCTTGAATCCTTTCCCCCTTTTATCCGCCGCGACTGGTTTAGCGTTGGCAATGGTCAGCAATTACATCTTGCACAATACGGAAATCCTCAAGGTATCCCGCTGTTATATTTGCACGGTGGTCCGGGAGCGGGTTGTGATATCGGTGATTTAGCTTTATTTAATGGCGATCAATATTGGATCTTGCTGTTAGATCAACGAGGTTCTGGGCAATCCTTGCCCTTTGGCGATTTAGCCCATAATCATCTTAATGGTTTGATCTGCGATATGGAGGCGATTCGCCTCGCGTTAGGTATTGAGCGCTGGTGTTTAGCGGGCGGCTCCTTTGGGGCCACATTAGGCTTAATTTACAGCGGATTGTTCCCAGAGCGGGTGATAGCGCAAGTGCTGTGGGCGTTATTTATTCCGTCTAAAGAAGGCATAGATTGGCTCTATGGCGCTGACGGCGCGGCAAAATTGCAACCTGCGGCTTATCGACTCTTTAGTGGCAATGCGCCCGTTGCGCCATCGCTGGCTGAACTGCTGGATTCGTACCATCAAGGTTTGGCATCGGCCGATGAAAACCTGCGGCACCATTTTGCGCGGCGTTGGGTTCAGTGGGAGCTAAAGCTCGCGGGGGCGAGATTGGTGTTGCCAAGACTGTTACCCGACCCAGTATTAGCGTTAGCGGATATCGAATTGCACTTTGCTCGGCATGATTACTTCAATGCCATGAGTGTGTTGCAACGCGTGACGCCTAGGGTGAAGGCGCGTAGTGTGTTATTGCAAGGAATGCAGGATGCGATTTGCCCAGCGGCGCTATTGCGCGATTTTTTGGCTGGGTTAGAGCATGCTATGACGATTCAATCTGTTGCCGACGGCGGACATATGCTTAATAGCGAGTCGTTGTTTTTGGCGGTCACAGCAGAAATCCATGCTATGTGGTCGTGGATACATCAAAGGGAAATACAATGAAAACATTGCTCATCAGTGCCAGTTTACTCGGATTAACTGCCTGTGCCGCCACGGCGCTCTCTCAAACCAGCGCGATTGACCCTGTGGTGGCTCAGGAGGTCGTGGCACCCGTCGCGCCCAAAGTCGTTGAACTGGGTGGACTGACCAATGAAGCTGCCGCAGAGCGCTTGCATCAAGCGTTGATTAACGCTAACTACTTGGCCACCAAGGTTGCGCCAACTAAAGTTGCGGTGCAGTTTGGTAATAACCAGTTTTTGCTTGAGCCGAGTATTAATTCTGCGGGCATTGACCGTATTTTAATGAATCGTTTCTATGCCGTGCATCCGCAATTACAGGCTAGCCAAGAGCTGCCTGTGGTGATTGGCACTTTGAATCAAAAGCTTAATTTTGCCAAGTTCGTGTTGCTGGACCAAGGCGCAGTGATCCAAATACAAGGCACAGTCACCTTTGCCGACCGTGTTGAAATCGAAGAGTTACGTCGTTTTATGCTGTGGACCAATGGCGGTTTGGCACAAGTCGCGCAATCCTTGCCAGATGGCATCGATCAATATATTCGTCCTATCCCGCTCATGCAGCAAATGGTTCCCGTTAAGCCTTAATCTAAAAAGGAAAAGTTGTGATTGCGTTAATTCAAAGAGTGAGCCGCGCCAGTGTGGTTGTCGATAATCAAACCATAGGCGCAATCGATAAAGGCTTGTTGGTTCTGCTGGGCGTCGAGCAGGAAGATACCCGTGAGAAGATGGAAAAACTGGCAACTAAAGTGATGAGTTATCGCGTGTTTTCCGATGAGAATGGCAAGATGAATCTCAACCTAGAGCAAGTCGGTGGCTCTTTGTTAGTGGTGTCGCAATTTACCTTGGCCGCCGATACGGGCCGTGGCTTGAGGCCGAGTTTTTCGGGCGCCGGTACGCCGGATCAAGCCTTGGCACTCTATGAAGAGTTTGTCGCATTTTGCCGCGCTAAGGGCGTGACCACAGAAACCGGACAATTCGGCGCCGATATGCAAGTGTCCTTAGTCAATGATGGCCCTGTGACTTTTAATCTACAGGTGTAGCTTCTTATCGCGCGAGTGATTGCGTTAGTTATCGTGTTAGCTATTACATTAGCTATTAAATTAGTCATCGCGTGATTTTTATGGGGGATAGAGTGTTGAACTTATTCGGTGTTAGCTGTGAAGAGGGCTGTATCAAGGTAAATGCACATGGATGAATTACTACTTACTCAATTACTCACTCAATTACGCCAGACGTGGCACAGTACTATTCCTGTTAGTGAATTTATGCAGATTGCGCCGCTAGATTACAGCGAGGGTGAGTTTCGAGTCACTGCGCCGATAGCGCCCAATATTAATCTGCATCAGACCATGTTTGCCGGCAGTATTTATACCTTGATGACCTTAACTGGCTGGGGCTCTGTGTGGCTGAACCAGCAGTTAGCTGGCGTTGCGGGTGACATAGTGCTCGCCGATGCCCATATTCGTTATCTCGCTCCAGTGACTTGTGATCCAGTGGTAACAGTGCAATGGCCAACTGTGGATCTCAGTCCGTTGCAAAGGGGGCGCAGAGTGAAAGTGAAGTTAGCTGTGCAATTGTATTGTGATGCTAAGCTTTGTGCGGTATTCGAAGGCCTGTATGTCAGTGCGCCGAAAGTGAGTTAATTTATAGCGCGTCGCGACAACCTATAACCTTTCTAAAAAATCGAAGTGAATCTCAAATTTTATCCACTTTATTTCTTTTTTATGGGCGAATACACTAGCGTCATAGAGTTGAGATATTCCATCTGACTCTGAGTCATTTACCTATTTTCGGAGCAGATTATGTCTAAAGTCTTAATTTTAAAATCAAGCATTCTTGGCGGTTATTCACAATCTGCCGTGTTAATTGACCACTTAGCTAGCCACTGGGAAACCCAAGGCGCCGCTATCACAGTACGTGATTTAGGCGGTAAAGACGTGCTGCCTATGGTAGACGGTGAAATCGCTTCTGGTTTACGTGGTGGTGCAGAATTATCGGCACGTCAGCAAGAAATGCTCGCATTATCAGATACTTTAGTTGCTGAATTAAAAGCGAACGACACTATTGTTATCGCAGCGCCTATGTATAACTTCACTATTCCGGCTCAACTTAAAAACTGGATCGATTTCATTGCCCGCGCTGGTGTGACTTTTACTTACACTGAAACAGGCCCAAAAGGATTAGTGGAAGGTAAACGCGCTGTGTTAGTGACGACCCGTGGCGGCGCTCACAAAGATGGCCCAACGGATCACGTTGTACCTTACTTGAAAACGGTTTTAGGCTTTATTGGTATCACTAATGTTGAAGTGGTTTACGCCGAAGCGCTGAACATGGGTCCAGAAGCACACGATAAAGGCATGAGCGAAGCGAAACACTGTATCGATCAGCTGAAGGCTTAATCGTTCTGTTGCTTTAGTTGAGTCATTTGATTTAGCTGAATAAATAATGCCAGCCTTTAATAGGCTGGCATTTTTGTAGTCCATTTAAGCTAAGCACGCTTTGCTTAAATGGTTAGGTTTGAGCTACTAGGTTTAAGTCGTAGATTTAGCTCTCATTCGCAAAGGCTGCAACCTTTAGTAAGGGTGCTAGTCTCAACATAACGCACCTTAGTGCTGGCTTGGTCGCGATTACGACTGATGCTAAAGCGTGCAGGGCGTTCAGTTTCAACCGGCTTTTCAGCAGGGTTAACCTGTGCGGCTTCAAGCTGTAATGCTTTGGCATGATTCGTTTTATGCATACATCACCTCGCAGATATCTAAACCATCACAACATACAGATTGGTAAGATTGGCGCCGAACAACCAAGGCTTAAATTAGCTCGGTTGGCAGCAGACTAAATCTTTAAGCGAACCGCCATTCACCACGCAGCCAAAACCATTGGCCTTGAGGATATCGCAGCCTTTTTGCGCTCGAATACCCGCGCCACAGTAGAGCACGAAGGGATGTTGTTTATTATCGACTTGATGCAACCATTGGTCGAGCGTTGGCAATGGCACATTAATGGCTTGGGGCAAATGACCGGAGGCAAATTCCTCTGGTGAACGCACATCAATCACCCGTGCGCCTTGCTCAATCAATTGCCAACACTTTTCGCCCGAGTGACTGCCGGATAACTTAGCCAGTAAAGATTGAAACATAGCACTGCCCCTACCATTAGAAAATTTTCAATAAGTTTATTCTAATGAATCGGCGAGTGCAAGCGTTGCAGATTATCATAGTGAAGGGTTTGGTCTTTGGCCGTGCAAGAGCCCGAACTCGGCATTACTGGCGTTAGATAAGCTGCTACAAGCTAGATTCACAGCCTCGTTGATAGTGAATGATGTCGTGGAAGACCACGGCTTGGTCGTTGAGATTGCGATAGCCATGGGGTTTGTCGGCCGCAAATCGTACCGCTTCACCTTGCTTGAGCGTTTGCCACTGACCATCGACTAACACTTCCATCGTGCCGCTTAATACAATGACATGTTCAGTGACGCCAGCTTCATGGGGTTCAGAAAGCCGCTCATAGTTTGGCAGCAGCGTGAGTTCAAACATCTCGAAACCGAAGCGCTCTTCAAAGGGAAACAGTGAGGCGACTAGCATGCCGTCGGTGGCGGGTTGTTGGCGTAATTCGTCGGGCTTACGGAATACAGCGCCTTGGCTCTGGGGCGTGGGTTCGAGAAAGGTCGAAAGAGAGATATTGAATCCACTGGCAATTTTCCACAGCGTCGCAATGGTTGGGCTAGATTCGCCGCGCTCGATTTGTCCTATCATGGCCTTACTCACGCCCGTCTCTTGGGCGGCTTTATCTAAACTCCATCCCTTTTGATTACGCAGTGCTTTAAGCGTGGTGGCGAGATAGCTGTTTATCGTCTGCACAATGGCCCCATCATTTTTATGAAAATTTAGTTTGTACGTTATAACGCACAGGTGCTATCTTGTCCATCTCGTACGTTATAGCGCACAAAAAGCGATCTTGTTCATTTTATAAGTTATAGCGCACAAAGTAATGGCGACATCAATTGCAGAGAAAGGGAGTGGATATGTGGCGAGATGCAGGGGGTTTATCAAAAATATCAGCGGGATTTATTGCGGTATTAGTGGGTTATAGCAGCTCGGCTGTGATCATCTTTCAAGCAGCGGAGGCTGTGGGGGCGACACCAGCACAGATCAGTTCATGGCTGTGGGCTTTAGGTGTGGGCATGGGCGTGACCAGCATAGGATTATCGCTTTACTACAAGAATCCTATTCTAACGGCTTGGTCGACACCGGGCGCAGCGCTAATGGTGACCAGCCTAGCGGGATTGAGCGTCAACCAAGCCATAGGCGCGTTTCTGGTGAGTTCGATGTTAATCACCCTTTGCGGGGTGGCAGGCTGGATGGATAAACTGATCCGTATCATGCCGCAGTCAGTCGCTTCAGCCATGTTGGCGGGGATCCTGCTACAATTTGGCCTAGGGCTATTTCAGGCGATGCAAACCCAGCTGAGCCTCATATTAATCATGCTGTTGGTGTTTGTCGTCGTTAAACCTTTTGCGCCGCGCTACATCATCTTGCTGACGTTGCTGGTGGGCATTGGCATGAGCTTTCAATTAGATTTACTCAAGCTAGATGCCTTAGAGTTGCAACTGGCGATGCCGGTGTGGACTACGCCTGAGTTTTCGCTGGCGAGTGTGATTGGCGTGGCGTTACCGCTGTTTGTGGTCACTATGGCCTCGCAAAATATGCCGGGCGTCGCTGCGCTGCACGGTAATGGCTACAGGCCGCCCATTTCACCTTTGATCACGAGCACAGGGCTAATCGGGGTCATTCTCGCGCCCTTTGGCGGTTTTGCTTTTAACTTATCCGCCATCACAGCGGCTATTTGCATGGGTAAAGAAGCTGACCCGAATCCCGCGACCCGTTACTGGGCGGCAGTGTGGGGCGGCGTATTTTACTTTATCACTGGGTTACTCGGCGCCACTGTTGTTGGCCTGTTTTCCGCTTTCCCGAAGGAATTAGTACTGGCCATCGCCGGATTAGCGCTGCTTGGCACTATCGCCAATAGCCTTACCGCCGCATTAGCTAAAACTGAAGATCGCGAAGTAGCGGTGATCACTTTCTTGGTCACGGCATCAGGTTTTAGTGTGCTGGGTATCGGCAGCGCATTTTGGGGACTGTTGCTTGGGTTTATTATCCATTGGTGGAACGGGCACAGAACTGCAGCTGTGGTTAAGCGAGCGAATACTTAACTGCAGCACAGCGCCTTAGAGATGAATTTCAAAGACTAAGGCGCATGTGTTTTAAATTTTCTTCGTCATAAACACGCTATTGGGGTCGAGTCGATAATCGGCAAAGGGGCCGCAGCTTTCGAAGCCAAATTTGCAGTAGAGCAGGCGAGCGGGGTTGAAGAAGTCCATCGAGCCTGTCTCTAGACTGAGGCGTTTGATGCCAGCACTTTTGGCATCGTTAATTAAGTGCTGCAATATTTTAGACGCTATACCTTGCTGCTTATAGGGCGCGGCGGTGCGCATGGATTTGATCTCGGCGTGCTCGGCATCTAACCATTTTAGTGCACCGCAACCCGCGAGATTATTGCCATCCCATAGGGTCCAAAAGCGAATATTGGGCTGACGCAGGCCGTCAAGATCTAATGCGTGAACGCTTTCAGGCGGTGAGGTTGCCCGCATATCGTTGAGGTGTTCCTGCAGCAATGCCGCTATCTCTGGCCCTTTAAGGTCATCTAAGGTTATTTTCATGGCTCTTATGGTGGATTTCATAGCAGATCGGGTGCTCCTATTATTTTGGCTTATCCATAATGGCGTCATCGCGCTTTGTCGTCTGTTTGCCAATGCGCCGTGGTGGATAAGCAAATCTTAAGCCATTAGCTAAGTCATCTCTGAGGAGTTTTAGATTGCCTTATTTTGCTCAATTTCTATCGTCAAACTTTTGCTGCAAAAAGCACTGTTTTCTTCTCTGTTTTTTGTCCAACAAAGTGTTGAATGTGATGCGATAACGGTGATAACTTACTGTGATATTTAAATAATTCTCCCCTGAAAGTTTAGATCCTAGTGTATTTTTTTGGGGCTTAACGAAAAGTCGGGGTAGAACACTGTTATGCCAATGGAGATATAAGGTTGAAGGAAGAGTTAATGCTTTTATCAATTATCCTTGGGCCGTTATTGCTTGCGCCCGTACTAATAATGTTAGTTTTAGGATGGAGCTCTTTCAGGTTAAACCCAGAAAAAGGCTTATTAAAGCAGGGCTTACTGTGGTTGTGTATTCTAATCCCTGTTTTATATTTTTTTATCTTTGGCGCTATAGCATGGCATGGTTACGAAATTGATATTTCGTCAAATGGACTCGCTACTTTCTTCAATATTAGTACCATTCCTCTTACTTTTCTTTCGCTTACAATACCGCTAGCTGTCCTGATATCTCGATTTCACGCGACTGAACAAACAGCAAAGCAGATAGCCATTACTGCGCATAAAAATAATTTAGACGCTTTTTATTCGCATAGAAAAGAGTTGTTTTCATACTTTGATAGACTTGAAGGGGCAGATTATTTTGGTGTCTTTAATGGCCTGTTTAAGATACATCCCAGAATTCACAAAAATTTTTTTAAAGGTAACCCAAACTCTGGGATTCCTGAAGTTAACACTGACATGTTTAGTTCCATTGAAAGATTGTTGGGTACTGCAAGATGGCAAATTGATTACATTTTAAAAAATAAAGATCCAGAGAAAGTATTTAGTCTTTATTTACTCAATGCATGCGTAACCATTCATAACCTGAGTTACACCCTAGGGCTTCCTGAAATCTATAATGAGCTATCTGCTAAAGGGATATATCTTGACATAGAGGTTGAAGGTAAAGGGCAAGAGAAATACCTTTCGATTGGAACCACAACTGACGATTTGGTAGCTGCTTATCGATATTCAAATGACTACTTTAAAAATTTATGTGATTTTGCAGGTTATGAGAAAGCCGAAGTTAAAGAGGAGCATAAATACATTGAGACAGGTGGGAAATTTAGAACTATAAATGTTCCTGGTACGATTGAGATGCTGCACGCAAATGAAATTAGTAAGCTAGTAAATGAGCAGAAAGCATAATAAATTGCAGTACTCGAAATAATCATCCGCTACGATTGTAATTTTCTAGTTAGCAGAGTCTTTATCTCAAATTGCCATATTTATCCTCATCCGAAGAGCAATTAAGCTCTTATTTAACAAGCTTTCTATTGTTAGTTTTCTAAAGTTTTTGGCTGAACCTACCATCATAAAATGTTAGCTCTAGTCTTTAAACCTAAGGTTACGCTGATGCTCGAAAGGCAAACCATGGTGATTGG
>NZ_JAUOEU010000043.1:0-27992 GCF_031932105.1 Shewanella sp. SP1S1-7 | reverse complement strand
TTTTATTAGTGCGCATGCGCGTTTACCTCATTAGACCAGTAAAAACGCGCATCATTAACTGTTTGTATTGCAAAGAACTTATCAGCTTTTTATCTAATACACCATCCGGAAAAACGCGCATGCGCGTTTTCCAAACCTATTAACTAATTTTGGGAAAGTTTATGCAGATGATTTTAAAGGGTTTTATAAATTTTAGTCTGGATAAACGCGCAAACTAATGAGTGTAAAAACACTCAAAAGCATCTAAATTTAAATACGACTGTATACCCATACATTGTTAGTCGCTTTACGGTAGGGCCAAACATTAGGTAAATGGATGAGATTTTGTAGGGCAATTCATTCGTCAGTTTTCGATTCACTAAATAAATGCTAGCAAGCTTTGGGGCAATATCTTTTTAGCTAAACGAACAGCAGAAGTGTTAGTTAAGATTGGCATTGTTGCAACTGTGACCGTTGGCGGCATGGATGCCGTCGTCGAGCCCTCAGGGACGAGTTTATGGCGAGTCACAGGGGAAACAATGACAATGAATACAGCACAACTGACGACAAAGTTATCTTGCTTTGGGCATTAGCTTTTCAGCTAATCGAACAGCGATAGGGTTAGTGAGGATTGGCATTGTTCCACCAGTGACCTTCTAAAACATGGATATTTTATTAGAGCCCTGAGGGATGCTTCTTGTTAAATAAAGAGACTGCGAGTCACTGGGGAAACAATGAGAATTGATGTGTAGCAACAACTGACGATAAAGTTATCTTGCTTTGGTGCAAAAAGAAAAGCCCGCGGATGCGGGCTTGGCGTCACTTAAAGTCAACGGAATATAAAGACTGACTTAACGATAGGTCAGCGTAGTGGTATCCGTTAACTTGTCGTTATCTTTAACGGTCAGTTCAACTGTGTGTTGTCCACGGCGGGCAAGGCGTAATACCAATTGACCGTTAGCGCGGGTGCCATTGTCGAATGTCCACTTATGTTGCTTGATCACGCCATCGGTATCGTAGCTAGTCGAGATAAACATATCGACGAACAATAAATTGATACGCTGAATTTGCGCAACAGGCGGTTGTTTTACCTCTCCAACAACCACATACACAGTTTGTGACGTGCTATGGGTTAGGCCGTCGTTATCAGTCACAGTTAGCGTGACCAGATACTCACCGCTTTGGCTGTAACTGTGAGTCACTACCTCACCCACTGCCACTGTATTATCACCAAAGCTCCACTCGGCAGACACGACTTGTCCATCGCTGTCGGTTGAAGTGGATGTCAGCTGCACCGCAGCACCATTCACCACTTGGGTGAAACTGGCTACTGGCGCGACTTTTTCCGCTTCGAGCAAGAGTGAAATCACAACAGGATCGTGATCCGATGAGCGATACGCATCAGTAGCGAATAAGTCTTGGATTTGAGCGGGGGTCTTAAACTCTTCGTTGTAATCCAATACGCGCGGTTCGTCGGTATTGATATGCCATTCAGTCACATCCACCACTTTATCTAACAAGGCAGCGTTTGCTAAAGCATGATCCAACTGACCCGATTCTGCCGAGAACACATAGGAATAAGGGTTCGGCTTTTCAAGTTTGGCAAACAGCTCACTAAAGCCCGCGTTACCTAACGCCGTTAATGGATCTTCCTTCGCATAGGCGTTCAAATCACCAATCAACAACACGCCTTGATCTGGATATTGCTCGCTGATCCATTGACCTGCAGCCGTCGCCGCACGGGTACGAGTGATATTGCAGTTGCCTTGACCATCATTGAGATCAGGATCGCCCGCACATTCACTGCCCTTAGATTTAAGGTGATTAACCGCAACGACCACGCCTTCTTCACTGCCGTTCACGCTAAAGGCTTGGGTCAGCATTGGACGGTTTTTGCTGTCGTCAAACAAGGGCTTTTGATCGCTATCTAATGGCGAATTGGCGCTGGATAGAATGCGTGCAGCGCCCTGCGGTGTGACTTTATCACTACGATAAATCAAGCCAACTGTGATGGCATCGGTGCCAATCGCATTCATGCCTGTTGGCGCGATATAAGCGTAACGCACTTCACCCACAGCGGCATTCAAACCTGCGACTAAATCAGCAATGGCTGAGTTAGCGCCAAAGCCATCGTTCTCGATTTCCATCAAACCAAATACGTCGGCACTAATGCCCACCATGGCGCTGACAATCTTCGCCTTTTGACGCTCAAATTCGCTCAACGTATTGGCACCACGCGCAGTTGGGAAACCTGCACCTTGACCATCACCATTGAAGTAGTTAAGTACGTTAAAGCTAGCGACTTTTAGATTACCGCCCTCAACCAATGTGGGTGCGATTGGACGTGGGTTTTCCGCCACAAAGTTCACCGTCTCGATTGGCATAATGCGATACAAATTAAAGCCATAGTGCATTACACCCGTAAGCGATGTGGCTTTATCGCCTACACGCACAGTGTTTGATGCGCTCAGACCTGGAGCGGGGAATTGCACAGGATCGGGATTCTGCGCCGTTAAACCGTCATCCAATAAAATACTGTCACGTTGGTTGGCTGCGCTCACTGCCAGCGCATCCGCGCCCGGTGCAGCCACTTGCGTACCAATAAAGTGGCGCTGACTGCCTAATAAAATCTCGCCATAACGGCCGAGGTTGTAGACTTCGTTCACCACTAAATCTTGGCTGAAACGAACACGCATGCCCTCAAATGGCTCAAAATCATCACTGCTGTTAACCGGTAAGGTCACCACAGCCGCTGTTGGCAATGCTTGTGCAGTGGCACACAACTTATGATCTGATACAGTCGTTAGTTCAGTTAAGCCTTGATATTCAGTGACTTTGGCTTTTAAACGAATACGATCGCCCGCCACATACGCAGTAGGCGCAGTGCCGGTATACACAAACACCCCTTCCGAGGTTTGTGGATCGCTATCGGCTTCGTTATCAGCCATTTGTACAAAAATGCCCTTAAGACCGGCTTCTTGATTACTGACGACAACCGCTTCAACCACTAAGGTTTGACCATTAAGAGGACTGGCAGCGCCCGCGCCTTGAAGCGCATGAATTGCTGTGGCTTCTTCGCCGCACACTAAAGAACTCGGTGGAGGGTCGACGGGATCGGTTGGCGTGCCCGCGCTGAATTTACCGAGATCAGAAATATCATCCTTCGCAAAACCTAACCAAGTGCTAAAGCTGACAGCATCGTCACTGATGGGATCGGCAATCAGCTGATCAGGATTACGGCGCAGGGTGTTGTCTTGAGTGGATAAATCACCACTGCCCCACTCGGCACCGGGATCGACACCAACTTGACCTAAACTATCAATCACTTGATTTTGATAAGTCAGTTCAATCGCATCGTCGCCGTTAAAGAAGCTGGCGTTACTCTGTTGATTGGTAACCGCAAGAATATCGGCAGACGCGTCGTTATCGGCAACCACATACGTCGCCCCCGCCGCTAATGACCCAGTGAGCGCTATGGTCGTACCGACGTTGGTGCTGCCATTGAAATAGAAACGCAATTGGTATTGGCTTAAATCAATAACGCCCGCAGTTGGGTTATACAGTTCGATAGCTTTATTGTTGCTGCTGCCTTCGACGTATTCTGAAATGATCACATTATCCGCGCCATGGGCAAGCCCACAAACGCTGCTGATGGCTAACGCCAGCACAGTTTTAGTGTTAAACATTGAGACCCCTAAATGTATTGTTTTAATATTTTGTATTGAATTGCGTTTTAATTGATGTGCTTAGATGCTTCAAGATGATGTCACCTCGAACACTGACAATACTATAGAGGATTAAGGTTACAAATTGGTTGCGCCAAAGTTGCAACTTAAGATTGATATTATTGGTGCGATTTAGCGATCAGAGCTAGGAAGAAAGCAGTACGGGGAATGCTGGCCGCCCATTAACAATGCGGCCAGAAATAATCAATGTGATGGGGATAAATCGCTCTTAACAACATAAGCAGAGCCAATGGATAAAAGCCCTGACGCAGGGCTATAAGGGCTCAAGTTTTTCATCAAGTAAACTGACCAGCAGTAACTCACCTTGGGCGTTCACCCTAAACTCGCCGTATTTAGCCGCACTGAAATGATCGGCTTGCCCTTCTTCAAAGAAAAAGCTGTTCGATGCGAGCTTGATTTGATTACCACGAACACGAAATTGCACCCGCAGTTGATCTTTACCCAGCGCTTGGTCGATATAAAAATCCATAAAACGCGCCACTTTTTGCTCATCTAGTGCCAGCAACAACTGACCCTGCATTTGTTGCGGCGCTAAGGCGCTGCGCACATCGCGGGCAATGGCATATTCCAGCGCCATGTAATCCCCCTGCATTAACGAGCGCGGATCGACTGGCGCTAATGCAAAGCGCACGACTTGGCCGTGATTAAGCAGTTGTTCGAATTTGAAAATGCGCCAATTCACGCCAGCAAGAATCGCAACGGTCGTAAAAAGTACTATGCCCAGCGCCCATTTATGTGAAGCCGCCAGTTTTCCCATCACATTTCCCATCACATAGTCTCCTTGGCATTTTCATTGGCAGGAAATAACCGCCACATCAGCATCCTTGCCACCAGCAACAGCGCGCCTAAACCCATCAAATAAGCAGATTTCAGCAGTAGTGTTGTTTCTAATGAATAATAATATCCACTGACAAACAACAGCGCCGACACAATTCCCATGCCTTTTAGCCAAGGCTCATTGCAATAATGGCCAAGCAAGATCAATAGGATAGCCGTCGATAATCCCTGCATGGGTAAAGATAAACCGCTAATAACCATTAAACCGAGAAAACAGCCTATCGCCGCCATTGAGCTAAGTGATTGTTTGTGTTCGCGAAAAACGCTGACCAACAATAATCCGCAAATGACAAAAATAATCGACAGATGGCTTAGCGTGAACCACAGACTTTGTTGCCAAGGACTGAATAAGGCTTCAAAAATACTGTCCATGCTAAAGGCATGCATCAGTTGCAATGTAATTAATGCCAGTGCAAAGCCGTAGATAAGCATGCGCGCGCGGCGGTAATGACGTCCGAACCGATTGATATTGAACAACACTAAGCTAATGATTAAGGCAAACAGACTTGGGCAGACATTGAGCCATTCGAATTTAGCCATGAGGCCAATCACGCACCAACTTAAGCCAAACGCGAACACAAACTGGGCTAATCCATGGACAATTAACCCCCACAACAGCAAGAGAATACCCGCCATACACAGATACCAGTTGAGGCTAAAATCATTGTCGATTAAATCATAGAATCCCCAAGCCACACTGATTAAACCACTCAAACAGGCGGCAAAAGCAAATTGCTCAATGAAGATCTGTTGCCGCGGCAAAAAATACAACCCAATGCCCACGGCTAAATAAGTTAAGCCGATAAATAAGGCGACGCCCTCACCTACCCGCTCAAAAATGGCGCCAAATGCCGCCATCATAAAACCCAATAGAAACAAAGCGGCTATCCAAGCGGCGAAGGCCTGCATAGCGGCAATATACCAAGGAATATCCTGGTTTTCTGGCATTTGGGGCGTACTGACTTTGCCCTCGGCATACAAGGATTGCCACAGTGTTATCAGACTGGATTCACCCGATGCATCAATTGAAGCGGCATTCTCTTTTGAAGGAGACTTTAAAGCAGTCGCTACCGAACTCGTTAAAGAATTGGTCACCATGTCGCCATCCGGTAAGCCATTATTGTTGCTCATGAATGTCTCCCACTTTCCCTTGGGTCGCTCTCGCTACGGGCTCAGGCTCTAATTCAGACATAGATTCAGGCATAGATTCAGGCTCTGATTCAGGCATAGATTCTGACTGTGGTTTAAGCTTGCGACTGAGTGCCTTTAACCAAATACTCAAGCCTGTGCTCGCCAAAATGATGTAAAGCCCAATAAACAGAAACCCGCCTATGGGATCATTGTCCTCAAACATCAACCGTATCAGTAACGCAGCGCCCACGGCAATCAAGCTAAAACCGCCCAAGGCCAAGGGATATATGCGCGGTAAGCGATAGCGAAAGATAACGAATCCAAATATCAGATGGGCAAAATAACCACAAATGATCCAAGTACTCGCGCCATCAGACTTAAAAAGATCGTCGAAAATCAACCAAGTGATTAACCAAGTAAAACAGCCCATCGCAAACAGTGAACACGCATATTCGAGAATTGGCGCATGCCAGCGCCCCACGACGTTGCGGTCTAGAAAAACAAAAGCGTAATAGATAGCTAAATTCAAACAGATAAAGATCAGCAGTTGGCCTTGTTCATCCAAGAAGGCTCCCCATAAATGGGAAAAGGAATCTAAAAATATCCCTATGCTTAGGTTAATAAGTCCCACCAGCAGCAGCCATAAACCATCGAATCCCGCCACCCAAGCGAAAGGCAAAATCACTAACGCCCACAGGGCGAATAACTGCCAAGGATCGGCGCCCGTTTGATAGGTTTGCCCAACCAGTGCTAATAAGCCGCCCACCAATACGCTCGCGGCCAATAAAACACCATTGGCTGTCGTCCCACCAAATCTACTGTCGTTGCTTTGGTTACTATGACTATGGAAATGGGAAGCAGCTGAAAGGGAATTAGCACGATAATAGAGCCAAGCAAATGCGCCGATGGCGAGCACTATCGCCACTTCAATAAGCCCAAATTTGGCAAAACGCCCGAGGGATTGCCAATTGTAGGCAAAGAAAAAAATTACCCCAGAGGCAAAGCTCAAGGCGCCAAACCAGAGTAATAAGTTAGCGATTAAGCCACGCCAGCTCGACGCATCAGGCAACTCTGTGACCTGCCGATAAAGCGTATTCGCTTGCTCTTGCGTGATATGTCCCTGTTCAACCCAGCCACACACTTGAGATTTTATCTGGCTCAATGTGAGTTCTCCCTCATCCTGTTTGCGCTAGCTTACTATGACCTATTCAAAATTCGCACAACATCGACAGCGTTGAGTAAATTAAATTGTGTATACTTGTAAAAAAATCATTAACCTTTGGCATGATTAGGGGTGACCATGGTAATAAGACAGTTGTATCGTCTACTCTTTAGCTTCGTCTTAGGGATCAGCGTATTTTCGGCCGCAATCGCCCAAGATAACAATCAGTCACCCACAGCACCTAATACAATAGTACCCAATACAACAGCACCCAACACGATACCGACTATTCGTGTCGGTGGTTATCCATTTGCCCCCTATGTGGATCTACAACAGGATGGCCGTTACACAGGCCTCACCCTCGATATCATCAATGCATTGAATCAAATACAACAAGAAGTGTTTTTTGAATTTACCGTCACCAGTATTGAGCACAGATATAAAGCCTATATGTTAGGCCGCTTCGACATGATGATATTTGAGAATCCCGCCTGGGGATGGCAAAAAATTGCGGATCAGTTTATTCCGCTAAATATGATAGATGGAGAAGTGTTTATTGCGCTTAAGACCAAAGCCCATAATCAAAATTATTTCAAAAACTTAACCAATAAATCAATCGCATTCGTTAAGGGCTATCACTATCAGTTTGCCCACTTTGAAACCGATACTGAAACGCTGAAAAAGCAATTTCGCCCTTTGTTTGTCAGCAACAACAGAGCCACTATCGAAAGCATTCTGCGCGAACGGGCTGATATCGCTCCTGTCACTCATTCCTATTTACAGTATTATTTAAAGGCTAACCCACAAGACAGGCATTTACTTTTAATATCAGATAAATGGGACCAAAAGTACGATAATGGCATCTTGCTTAACCACAGTTCATCACTCGATGCTAAGAAGCTAACACACTGGATTCAGCAGCTCATCAACAATGGCAAACTCACCGAACTCGCTGCCCAATACGCAATCCAGTCGAGCCAATAATTTTTTATTCACACTATTAGCGCAGTTAGTTTCGCCAAGTCGTTAACGCGTCAAGCGCGATGATTATCTGAGCATGATTAGCGATTTATGCGACAGACAACAGAGGCCCAAGCATTGCCAAAGTGCCAATCAGCAAAAAAATTAAAGCCTGCACTATAATCATCAGGCCACTATTTGGCGGGCTTAAAGTGGCAATATAAAACTGCCAAATTGCAAAGATCCCGTAATTCATCCCAAGAAATAACAATAAGCTATAGGCATACATACCTGGGATCACTCTAAGTGCACAGGCCAAAAGTACCGCAGTTGAGGCCACAAAAAACACTGACTGACAATGAAATAAACAGCGCAGCATTTGCTTGCTCTGCTGGGAAACATTGGCCTTTAACAGCGGCGCCAATAAAACACGCTTACCATAGATCAAATGGTATCCACAGACTCCAGCACTCAAGACAGTTGCTGCCATTAATGTTAAAACCATACTGCTCCTCGTTATTGCTCATATTGGCTGGTGTTTGAAGATAAAGCGTAAACAGAACTAAAATTGCAACCCTAGCGATAAGACCCTTAAAACCCCAGTTGAGTTTCAGCTTAACAAAAATAACCTAGCTGGCTAAGAATCATTGAGTCAACCGAACCGCAACCAATTCACATTGGCCTGATAAAAATTAACTCGCGCAACCCAGTGCTAAGTTCTTAGCGCAAAAAGGAGCCCTTAGGCTCCCTTACTTCACATGTTTAAAATCACATGCTTAAAAACCTGTGCTGACTAAAACCTGCGACTACATAGTTGCCATAGTCCAATAATCTAAACGCTTTTGTGGATCGGCTAATAGGTTTTTACATTCTTCTTTATATTTGCCCATTAACGCACCTAAGTTACTTGAGCCCCCTAAGCTTTCGATTTGACGCGCTTTCGCGTCGGCAACTGCTTGAGTCACTTCAGCTTCAGAGCTGTATTTCTTGGCTAAATTCTCAGATTCAATTTTAGAGCTTTTTAAACGCTCACCCACAGCCTGCATTTGCGGTGCATTCATCGCCCCAATAGCTTCTGAGCTAATTTGGTAATAAGCGGCACACTCAATGGCTTCTTTACTAAACGCTTTTTCTGCTTCATCAGCCCAAACTGCGGTACTGGCACTCAATACTAAACCACCTAATACCAATGTTTTTACCTGAGTTAACATGTTACTTTCCTTTTAATCGTCATAAATAAACCTACTCAAGCCCTCGGTGGATCTCAAGCTCGTAGATATAAAAATCTTGGTTACGCACAAAGCCTAAGCCTTCATACAAGCCCTGTGCGCGCTGGTTTTTTTGCTGTGTTTCTAACATCAAATAACTCATATTATGCGCTTTGGCATAACTGGCGGCCTGCTGCACTAACGCTCGCCCAATACCGACACATCGGGCATGTTGAGTCACATACACATCATTGAGGATCAACATTGGAGCCATACGTAACGATGAAAAGCTGGGATACATTTGCACAAAGCCTAATCCAAGCCCTTGATTATCTTTGGCAATAAATATCACCGATGACTCATCTAACAATCTTGCTTGAATAAACTGCTCCGCCGCCGCAACATCATCCCTGCGCCCATAAAACTGTCGGTACTCATTGAATAACACTGCAATCTCATGGGCTTGAGTCACATCTGCTCGAGTTATAATGCTTGCCATGGGCCTTTCCTTGGTATCGTTAGAGTGTTGGCGGGTGTTGTCGCAATCGAAATTGCAAACTGTTTATCACCGCTGGCCACTCAGCATCAATAATGGAATACACCACAGTATCGCGAATTGTGCCGTCTTTAAGAATTTTATGATTACGCAACACACCATCTTGCTTAGCACCCAGTCTGGCGATGGCTTGTCTGGAGGCTTGGTTATGCCAGTGAGTTCGAAACTCAACGGCAATGGCATCTAAGGTTTCAAAGGCAAAGGTCAATAGTAATAACTTAGCTTCGGTATTGATCCCCGTACGCTGGGCACGTTTTGCATACCAAGTGTAGCCAATCTCAAGGCGACGATTTTCAGGCTCCCAATTGCAAATTCGCGTGCAGCCGACAATTTCACCGCTTACTCTATCCCGCACTGCAAAGGGAAAACTCTGACCCCGCGCTTTTTCTTCGAGGGCTTTTGTCACATAGGACTTCAC
This sequence comes from Shewanella sp. SP1S1-7, assembly GCF_031932105.1. Lineage (NCBI taxonomy): Bacteria > Pseudomonadati > Pseudomonadota > Gammaproteobacteria > Alteromonadales > Shewanellaceae > Shewanella > Shewanella sp. SP1S1-7. Next base: position 17,995 of record NZ_JAUOEU010000043.1, on the reverse strand, counting down.
CTCGGCAGGTTCTGGCACGCTAGTAAACCACAAACGCCAAAGCTGACCATCTGTTACAGCTAAACTCAATGCCGCCACATGGGACAAAGATAAAGGCTCAAGCACAATATGCTCACCCGTTAAACAACCTAAGTTATCTTCACAGCCCACAGTCTCGCCCCCGTTAGATGATAGAAAAGTGTGTTGTTGCGCACATTTTTATCTAGCCTAACATTAAACGAGAATAAAAAAATACCCTATTTTCAGCATGATTGGACAAATTTGTCCTATTGTCGGCGGCTTAGATTACCTAAAGCTTAAGAGTGTAAAAAAATTTGAAGAAATGAGTGAATGGCAGTTAAATCCGCTTGGAGTCAATACTGCTATCACAGAATACGTCGCGAAATGAGATAAGCAATCGGGGCCAATAACAGCAAACACCTAAATCTGCGTTCAGTATTTAAGTGTTTGCTATCCGTTGAAGCTAGCCACCATAGTTAAAAGTTAAAGGCTAAAGTTAAAAGCCATGCACACTGTTACTGACCCTAAACCAACCCGCAATACTATTGCGCTGGGCTAAGGTTTTAGTCACTTCATGGGGAAAGCGCTCACTGAGAAAAATCACAAAATGACCCATTTTAGGTGCGATGCGTTCAATCTCAATATCAGCTTCATCATAGATAATCAACTCGCCACAATCTGCCGCTTTCCAGTCAGGATTTAAGAAAAACACTGTGGTTAAGATACGGTTTTGACTGCCTTTCAGCGCATCGACATGCTTTTTATAAAATGCCCCAGGCTGATATACCGCATAGTGACTTTCATAGTCGAATAACCCCATAAACAAACGACGATTTAAGCCATTTTTGAGTTGCGTCATCAGTTCAAGATATTGGGCATCAGGCTCGTTGTGCTCTTCTAGCCATTGTATTCTGTCGCGGCGAATGTCGGGGTTTAATTGCTGCTCTGCGCCACGACCAATGGACGCAGCTTTTAGCTCATGTGCTTGCGTTGATTGAATTTTTTCCAATAGCACTTGGCTTATATTGCTTGGAACTAAGTCAGGTAAAAAGATATAGCCTTTGTCTACCAAGGCATCAGCGATCACGTCCAGCATTGCTTCACTTAGTTGCGAAACCATTATGCTACATCCAATAAAAGGGCTACGCTTTTGCTGTACTCAAGGGCTCAAGGAGGGATTAAATGAGCCTGATTTTCGAGGGGCGTCGATACGAGATATGATTGCCATATCTCAACAGTAAATTCTGCAGAATTCTAGAGTAAAGAACGCCGAATTACAATAAAATAAAAATCAATATAAACAACAGCTTAAATTCAACCAAACAGTTCGACTGGCTCATCATCTGGGCTAAGCTGCACACACTGCTCAAACTGTAATCCCAGTTTGTTCAGCAATGCCTTTGACGCGCCATTATGGGCGCTCACAATCGCCACAATACGCTCGATACCTAAACTTTTGCCTAAATCAAAAGCGGCTTTAGCGGCTTCGAATGCGTAACCCTTACCCCAATATTGCGGCAAAAATGCATAGCCTATGTCGACATTATCAAGCGTCGGCCGTTTGATTAAACCGCAAATTCCTATGGTGAATCCGTTCTCCGCGAGCACCACTGCATAAAAGCCAAAACCACATTCGGCATAACTTTTCATTGGTCCATTGAGGATATAATCCTTGGCCTGCACAAGCGTGCGTACTCCCCTGTCCCCTATATTCTCAATAAAGCCTTGGCTATTGAGCAACACTAACATAAATGAAGCATCGGCTGGGGTTAACTGCCGCAGGATTAATCTAGGAGTACGCGCAACTTGCATAGGATTTCTCCACTAGAAATAGACAATGTTTATAAAAATATAGTCATAAGCTTTTTCATAAATAACGGACGTATTGGCTGCCGTCCTTTTGCGGTTTTTGGGGTGCCACAACCGCTGGCGTACCGACATACAAAAAGCCGACAATTTGATCGTGTGGTTCAAGGCCTAAGGCGGCATTCACATTAGCATCGAAGGCAAAATCGCCCGTGCGCCATACCGCGCCTATGCCTAAGGCAAAAGCCGCTTGTTGCATCGCCATCGTTGCGCAGCCCGCTGCAATTTGTTGTTCAAGTACAGGCACTTTAGGGTGTTGCTGCGTTTTTGCAACGACAGTGATCACCATAGGCGCACGCATTGGCATACCCTTGGCTTTATTAACGAAATCCTCGTCGGCGCCGCTGGCTTTAGCCGCCTCAACAAAGATATCGGCTAAGGTGTTTAACCCTTGATCTGTCGCAATAATAAATTCCCATGGGGCTAATGCACCATGATCTGGCACACGAATGGCGGCATCTAAGATGATTTTTAATTGACTCGCATCGGGAGCGGGAGCGATTAATCGCGGGGTCGATTGACGGGTGAGCAAAAGTTCAATAGCGTCCAAGTTCTTATCCTAGTTCGATATAAATTGCGTTCAAGCATAGCAAATTGCAGGCAAAGAGGCATAAAAAAATCCCACCGCATGGATGGGATTTAACGCTTTGATTGCGCTTGAAAATCCAGAGCTCTTTATAAAATGCTTACTTAACCCCGCAGCGCTTAGCGATAAGATAATCTAGGCTAGTGTAACGGCCGCCGCCTAAGGTGAAGAGTGCCAACAACATAATGAAATAAGTGGCCGCAAACTCAATACCATTATTAAGCACAGCTAAGTTACCTGAGCTGGTCAGCCAGTCGTAATTACCATGCTCCTGCAATATTTCTTTGGCTTTCGCCAGTTTATCCCCAGCCTCAAGCACTCTGTCGTTGGCAAGCCAAGAACTGCCATCGGCAATCGCTAACCAGCCATTTGGCCAATGCACTGTAAATGCGGCGACCAACATAGTGATCATCAAAGGGATAGATATCAGCCGAGTCGCAAGCCCAAGCAGTAATAAGATAGCGCCAAAGAACTCGGTTCCCGCCGCCAATCCTGCCATTACCGCCGGCATTGGCAGGCCTAAACCCCAATCGGGATTAGCAAACCAAGCCACCGTATCGTCAAAGTGAGCGAGCTTGTTATAACCCGCTTGCATCAACACGGGCGCAAGGTAAATCCTGAGGGCTAATGGTGCTAAACCATCGAAATAGCGACTCATATTGAGCAATTTTTGGTAAAGGGATGCAAGTGGCATAGTGTCTCTCTTTGACTGATGAATTGGCTTGCAGGAATAGACCCTAGCAAGCCCATTAATCTTTCATGGCCTAGGCTTTTTTTGCACTTGTCTCTTTTTCAATGGCTTCTTGATTAAGCTCGGTGAGATCTTGAATGAGTCCGCCCAACTTTTTATAAAAGTGCTTCGACTGCTTATCCGATAGGCTCGCGTTCATCGCCAGCAGTAAGGTTCCAAATGCCTCAGTATTTTTACGCAAAAACACTTTATGTTGTTCAGACTTAAGCTCATCGGGCTGCGTCATTAGCAAGGTCAAACGCTCGGTTAATAGCGCTTTATCGGCGCGCTGGCCAAGGGCGACCTCAAACTGACGTAACCATTCGTGGCGATACTCGAGCCACATATCTAAGGTGGATAAACGCTGTTGATTATACTGATGAATAAGCTCTTTTTGTTCAGCACTCACGCTGCCAAGCCAGTCATCAAATTGCTCTTGAAGGTTTTCATCGGCCTCTTTTTGTAACTGCGTTGGGGTTTTGCCGGCAAACTCTTTGACAAGCTCCTGCTCATCTTCCCGTAATTTGGCGAGGATTTGCTTCACCTGTGCATCGGACAAGGACATTATGATGGGCAGTAATTCTGGCAAGGCAAACTCAAACAAACGAAACCAATGCCGCTTAGCAATCTCCACATGCTCGGCCCATAACACTGGCGTTAAGGTATTGGTTTTGATGAGGCTTTCAACTTCGGTTAGTTGCACCACATAGTGGGACAATTCTTTGGATTGGTGCCACAGGACAAATTTTTCAATGAGGGCATCGAATGCCTTTTGCTGTGATTTATCTAAAGTAACGTAATCCTCTTGCTCCCAACCGATGGCCCAATCGAGGAAATGGTAACTGAATTTAGTGGAACAGGCGCTTAAGCCTAAGAGACACACAAGTAGCATCACGCCTTTTTTCATTCTGAATCATCCATCCTAGAACTGTTGCTAATATGACGCTTGAGCCTATATAAAGTTGCCTCTTATATCAAACAAGTTTGTCTAATAAAGGTTTTCAATATGTTAATACTTTGCCTGTTTTATGATTCCAATCGGGCAGCCATCCTCATGATGCTTGGGTGATGAGCGGCCAAAAACAATCAAACCATGCGAGATAGTCGGCGCTACGACTGGGCTCCGTTTGCGCCGCCATCAATAATGCCCAGTAACAGGCAAATACCCAGTACATGTCAATGGCGGCAGGCACGGCCGCTACGGCGTTAACTGAGACATAAGGGTGTTCACTCAGATACTGCGTCACTAACTCGTTTTGCTGGGCAGGCGTTAACGCATGGGTCGCTAACACTACGGCTAACTCACACAGGGGATGCGACGCCGTCGCATACTCAAAATCGATACAATACAAACGATTATTTTTGAGTAGCAAGTTGTGGGGATTAAGATCGCGATGACAAAACTGCGGTTTAATTAAACAAGCCGCTAAGTTATCGCACCAATCTTTGATGGCGACTTGGATGTTAAGCAGTTTAGCCACACGCTCATTCCAATTGTGCGTTGTGGAAAGAGATGCCTGATAGGCAAGCATCTGCTGGTGATATTCCTGCCATTGTTCAGTGATACTAATGGCATAAGGACCTGTGGGCAGTTCCCGCAATTGCAGCAATAATTCCAGCAGTAAGCGCGCAGCTGAGTTGGGATGCTTATCTTGCTGTATTGGCATCAACCTAGGCTCAGGACTTAAACAAGCTTGTGGTGAAGAGCCGTGATGTAAAATGCCCAAAGACGACTGCCCCAGCACAAAATCAGCGGCACTGGTTTGGCGCTCTAATGCTGGCCAATGGATGAAGCGTTTACGTTGAAAGCATTGGCTATCAATCACATTGTGTTCAATTGCCGCACACTCTGCTGCGCTCGCTACTGCACTTTCGATAAAGTCACTCTCAATAAAGTCACCCTCGATAAAGTCGCTCTCAATAAGATCACTTTCAATAAAATCACTGAGGTAATAGCGCTCATCTTCACTCACCCACAGCAGTTCAGGGGCAAGTTTAGCTTGGGCGAGTTGTTGCCAGTAAAAACGCTCCTGCTCGCGGGTGCAAAAACTGTCCGCCGCATCGGCATTGACCCGCAGCACATAACACCCTGTTGGCGTAGTGACCTTATAATTATGATTACTCAAGCCGCCCGAAAGCTCGCAAATACTCTGCACTTGCTCAAGCCCAGCTCGTTTGAGTATGGGCAAGAGTGTATTGAATGATTCGCCCGCTGAGTATGGCTTAGCAGCATTGACATCGAGCATTAACTGAGTAACTTCAAGGCATTGGCCTCACGGGCATCGGCTAACGCAGTGCGCCACAGGAAATACCCTACAACTGCAAGCCCTACATAGAGTACGAATAATAACGAGGTCAGCATCAAGCCTTTACTGAGATAAAGGTAAATAGACACTATGTCGATAACGACCCAATAGAGCCAATTCTCAAGTACTTTCTTCGCCACTAAATAGGTCGTCATCACAGCAAAACAGGTCGTGGCCGCATCTAAATAGGGGAACGCGGCTTGGGTATACATCGCCATGCCGTGCCCGACAAAAAGCGAAATAACGCCTGTCACCGCGATCAACTTCAAGTGGGTTTTCAACGACCAAGTGGTCACTTTGACCCCTTGATGTTTATCGCCGCCTTGGGTCCAGAGCCAATATCCATAGAGCGCCATCGCCATATAATAGATATTCAGCACTGACTCCATCAGTAGCGACACCTTCCAAAACAACACAGTGTAAATGGCGGTACTGGCAAAGGCCGCCGCCCAGCACCAGACGCTCGCCTTCATTGCCAGCAGTAGATATGCCATGGCCAGCAATACCGCTAAGGCTTCCCATGCGGTCATCACATGGACTTCACCAAAGGCCGCATTCATACTCTCGACCAAGGTTAACCATAAATCTGTCATTGTGTTGTTCTCACTGCCTATTTGTCGCGTATATGACGCTAAAACATTATTCGCTGTGGGCTAAATTCAGCTCACCACCGATAAACTTACACACAAATACTGCCTTGCCCCACTTCTCATGGGCGGCTTGCATCTCGGTCGCCAGCATAGTCATCACATCTAAATAATCACCGCACACTTGGGTTGCCATCGCATTGGTCACGCGCTCGATATTAGGATAGCTATCCACGCGACCAATGAACCACTTAATCGGATCGAGGTAGTTCTCATTGAAGGGATACATGCTAATTTCTGCGGTCAGTTTCATCTTAATTCCTTAAATTTGAGAGAAACTATAGCCCTTACACCGGACTACAGCTTAGTCATAAGTTAACTCAAATGGCTCATAGTGACCTGAGTCATTATATGAGCTTTTACATGAACTTAACGTTAAAGGTGACGCCAATCTGACGCGGATCACCGTAACGAATATATTGCTTTTCTGCCCAGCCATTATCAGGCTCGTTACCGAAGTAGAAACCGCGCACACCGTATTCTTCATTGAACAAATTACGGCCCCATAAATAAGCCGACCATGCACTCGCCTCATAACCCACGCGGGCATTGACGATAGTGTAGGGTTCAGAACGGGATTCATTGCTGTCTGAATAGTAAAACTCGCTCTTACCGCTTAAGTTTAGGTTAGCAAACCAACCCGAATTGGCACGATAAGTCCCACCAAGGCTGTAGGTAAAGTGTGGTGAATGGGCCAGATCACGGCCAGTTAAATCCACCTCAGTGCCATATTTGTCCTGATACTGATAATCGCCGTAGGCGGTTTCTAACCAACCTAAGCTTGAGTAAATTTGTAGATTATCCGTGGCATACCAGGTCGCATCTAACTCAGCACCATAGTTATTCGAACTGCCTGCGTTTTCGGTGAACAAAATAAAACGCTGTGGTTTATCAGGGTCTTGCTGGGATGCCGCCACCTGTTGATCTTGTCTGTCCATATAGAACAGCGCCAGATTAGTATCGATAAGCCCTGCGAGCCAATGGGATTTAAGGCCAATTTCATAGTTATAAAGCGTCTCAGTACTGAACTCTTTTTTATCGTTCAGTTCGACAGGCAAAGTCATATTAAAACCGCCCGCCTTGTAACCGCGCGCGACACGGACATATGCGTTGTGTGAGTCATTCAGCACTTTACTCACTGCAATATGCCCACCCCACATGGTTTCGCTCGGGTCGAAATTATCGTTATTCGTATCTGAGTAATGGCTATTGCGGCGCTCTAAACGTAAACCAACAGATAAGGCATAATCTGAGCCCAGATCCGTATCGAGCTGACCAAACAAGGCATAGTTCGTCGCTTCATACTCAGAGTCTAAGACTTCATCCGGCCAAGTATTGTATTCAGAATACAATTGGTTATCTTCTTTCAGATTCATGCCGTACACACCAAGCAACCAATCTGTGCTGTCCGCAAAGATTCGGCCCTGCTCGTTAGAACTTAAGCGAAACTCTTGCGACACGGTTTTACGTTGGCCAGTTTTATCCCAAAAATAATCATATTGGCACGGCGCCAGATTGCCATCGTCATCACTGCATTGCTTAGAAGCCCAATACTCTGGGTTCGACCAATCGCCATCGTAACTGTAATGGTGATCGGTATTCGCAAAGGACGTTAACGAGGTTAGCTCAAAGGTTGCGGCGCCGGAATAGGTCGCTTTAAAACCCGCGCCTGTGGTGCGCTGGCTATCGACACCCGGTTGATCCGATGTCGTCTGGGTCGGTGAATTGGTTAAACTCCACACATCATAACCATTATCAAAATCGGCGTGCAGCACAGTTAAATCAAACTGCAAATCGTCAGTCGCATACCAGCGCAGCTTAGCGCGACCGCTGAACTCATCGCGGCCATTGGTATCGTCACGGCCTAAATAGAGGTTGTCGTGGTAGCCATTTTGTTGATGTTGCTGCAGTGACACACGATAAAGCAGCTTGCCAGAATCCGTTAATGGGCCTGAACTGAAACCGCTAAACGTGCGTAAATCATCATCGCCTAACGAGACTTCGCCGCCATGTTCAAACACATCGGTGGGATCGTTACTTTTCAGATAAATCAGTCCCGCTAAAGCATTGGCGCCATAACGTGTGCCCTGTGGTCCACGCAGCACTTCGACTTGCTGTAGATCGTACATGCTCGACACCATGCCAATACCGGATAAATCGATATCATCAATGATGTAACCCACAGAAGAATTAGGCGCACCTTGGTATTGCTCTTGCTCACCTACACCGCGAATTTGAAAATATTTTGGCCGCGAACTTCCACCTGACCAGTTAAAGTTAGCAATAGAATTAAGCACATCCTCGAAATGCTGCGCGCTTTCATCTTGAATTTTTTGACTGTCGATAACGGTAATACTTGAAGGCATTTTTTCTAAGCTTGAACTGCGAAAATCCGCCGTCACTACCATGACTTCCATCTCAGTGCTGGGATCGGGTTTATCGATAGCGTCGGTTTGTGCAAATGCAGCAGTGCTCAGCGCGGCAGCAATGGCTAATGCCAGTGGCGCTCGGGTTAAAAACGGGGAATGACGGTTTGACGTTTTACGGTTTGACATAGGACCTCAAATATAATGTTTGAGATCCGGCAACGAATAAGCGATTCAGAAGTGTGCTGTTAATTGGCCCATTCCTACGCCGGTATTAGCCGGATCAGGTTCTAAGGGTTCGTCAGCTGACATCTCAGTTTGCAGTAATCAACGTAAATTCATTCGCTGCAAACACCCCTTGGCGGCGCCTAGTATACATGACGGAAATAAAAAGTGGGCACTCTTATCTCTGCGATTCAATTAAATGTCGCGAAAACCACGGCCCTTCAGTTCGTATGATGAAAATATCTTTAGTAGCCGCCTAAATCCTTTCGTCCATTTGACCGCCTATCATGATAATGCTATAGAAGGTCGCAATTTCGAAAACAGTAAGAGGATCATAGTCGATGCAGCTAAAACCTTTATCGAAAGGACGTTATAGCCAGCGATGGGAGCAAGACTATCCACTTATTGAAGCGGTTGTACTTAGCTGTATCAGCGAAATAAAAATGCTCAAAAAAGGCGCTCACCTCATGACGCAGGGGGAAGCGATGGCATCACTTGTATTGGTGAAGCAAGGTCGCGTATCACTCGGCCATACCGCGAGAAATGGTCGGTGTTTTCAATTAGGTACTATTGATTGTGATTCACAGCTGTTTGGCGAAATGGAGTTCTTCACCCAGTACCACTGTCAACTAGACATTATTGCCAGTGAACCCTTAGAAATCACGTTGATTAGCGCTGAAAAACTGCAACATTACCTCGGTCAACACCCTCAACTCGCGCTATTTTTCGCTAGTGCAATTGCGATTGACTACCAAGACACAGTGGATATTTTTACTCGGCGACTGCTCTATCCCATCAGTTATAACGTGGCATTTGATATTTACCATGAATACTTAAATGACTTGCCCGTAGATGGCTTTAGTAAACGCTATTTAGAGGCTGAACGATTTGGTACTACCGACCGAGTCTACCGTCGGGCACTACAAAATCTTGAGGAACGAGGCTTAATTGAGCGGAAAAAAGATGGCATTCGGATTTGTGATCTCAACGCACTCAAGAAATTTGTTGAAGCAGGCATATAATCGCTTTCAGCATAACCCACACTCGACTTAATTTAACAACCGAGTGTGGGATGGATGCACAGGTAAATTAACTTACCGATGGCGAGTGTTGTTCCATAGCCGATTTCATCCGACTTGAAACGATCAATAACATAAATATCGCTGCGTAAAGCAAAGGAATCACATACATCACTGTTTGTAATCCGATAATACGTTCAAAGAAAGAACTGATGGCTGGGCTAAACATCGCCCCTGCACTTCCGCTAATAAGAATATATGACACATTTTTGCTGCTGGCTTTTTTTACAAAAGACACGCCATAAGCAATAAATGCATTATAAAGCGCGGCACACACAAAACCGTAACCATAGGTTAAATAAGCTATCCAATTAAGATTATTGGTACTGACAATGGCAGAGGTGAGCACCATAGCTAAAGCAATAATACCAACTAAGAAATGGTGAATTTTTACACGAGTCACAATCACAGTCGAAATTAGGGCACCAATTAGCGCAGCGGACCAATACTGGGTAATAATATTACCCGCCTCTTCAAACGGAATATCAAATTTTTGTTTTACAAATAAAGGTGCCCAAGTTAAAAATGTATATAATGCGAGCATCCCTAAAAATAATCCAATACCCCCGCTAATAATTCCAAAATTCCACTCAGATTGTTGCTTATCTTCTGTTGAAGAAGACTGCTCACATATAGAAAAATTAGTGAATAATGTAATAATGACGGTACCTAACGCGACCAAACCTACAGCTAAATAGCTATAACTCCATGATAGTGAGCTTGTTAATGCATAAGTTGTTATCAATGGAAAAATAACACCTGCAATATTAAAAGTCGCATCCTGCACTACTAACATTGTGCTTTGTAATTTCTCTTGCCACACAGACACCACAATCGTACCAGCAATACATAGACCGATACCGCCACAAAAACCAATCAAGGTCATTGCCACCATCACAACTTGTAGGGAATTGGTTAGATGTAAAGCCAGAGCAGAAAGAGCAACCAGACTGTAACTTATCAAGGTCATTCTTTTGATACCCATTTTTTCAATAAAGAAAAATGCTGCAATCGTCCCCGCGAGTGCACCACCATTGAGCAATGAAAAGATTGATGCAACTTCGTTAACATTAGCAGCAAATTTCTCAGCTATGGGTTCAATCAACATCCCAAATTGGGTCGCAAAGCCCGCCATAATAAAATTGGCGAGAAAACTGATGGCTGTTAAAGTAATTTTATTATTCATTATGTCATTCCATAAGTGAAATGCTAAGGGTTCAAAGGATGGCTTTAAACCTAATTGAGGGCGGTTTCTAACGCGAGCTCGATCATATTATTAAAAGAGAGTTGGCGTTCTTCGGCCGTTGTTTCTTCACCGGTTAAACAATGATCCGATACCGTTAAAATGGCTAATGATTCGATACCTTGTTGGTGTGACAATCCATAAAGCCCCGCCACTTCCATATCAATACCTAATACCCCAAAACGCTCAAGTGCGGGGATCATATCTTCATCGGGATCGTAATAAAGATCACCACTAAAGATATTGCCAACTTTTACACTAATACCTTTCTCATTCGCTGTTGTATAGGCTTTATGCAATAAAGAAAAGGTCGCAGAAGTTGCCATTTGGTAGCCGCTACTACGCTTAGCGTTAGTAGGTGAATCCGTACCTGCGGCTTGGGCTAAAATAACATCTCGCATTTGTACATGTTTTTGTGTTGCACCTAAACTGCCAATACGAATAATGCGTTTCACGCCAAAATAATTAATCAGCTCATGGCCATAGAGCACCATAGATGAAATACCCATACCATGCCCCATAACGGAAATGCGTTGTCCTTGGTAAAAGCCCGTGTAACCAAGCATATTGCGAACATTCGTGACTTCTACGGCATCGGTGAGATAGGTTTCAGCGATATATTTAGCACGTAGTGGATCACCCGGCATAATAACAGTTTCAGCAAAATCAGTAGGTTGAGCATTAATATGAGCAGTCATCTTTCTATCCTCATGTGGTAATATGCTGATAGTAGTGCTCAATCACTAAATGTATTTAGGACTAAAGTCCGGTTCTAGCCCTGCAGTAAGTTTTTTTACTCAACAATGAGTAATTAATCGCATATTTCAACATGATAAGGCTGAATTAATAAAGATAAAAAATGAGAAAAGGTTGTTGAAAAATTAATCAATACGGATAAAAATGGCTTACCCCAGAGAGAAGTAAGCCATTATAACAATCACTTTATATCAAAAAATAATTTATAAACTAAACAAAGGCAAACTCAGGCTTAGTTCGAAAAGGTTTCGCGCACGTACACATCAAATTTAACCACTTGGGCATTAGGTGCCACGGCGGAGACTTGCAATTGTTGCTTGCCGTGCAGCTTGACCGATTTCCAGCTGGTTGCCTCATCTTCTATGGTGTAACCGCTGGCGTCGTACCAAGTGAATTTATACTGCACACGCATGTCAGTTGATGATTTGCTAACAATCAGCGCAGAGCCCTGCACTAAATCGCCAACTCGGCGTGCATCCACACTTTCAACTCCAATATCTCGGGCAAAGCTGGAATTATCGACGCGGGTTTCACCGAGCGAACTCACTGAAATACCTGCAGTATGTGAGGCACAAGCACCTAAGGTCAGCGCCGCGGCCAATAATAGTCCGGTATAAATTTGTTTCATCTCTTTCTCCCAGTCACGCGACAAAATGCGCGGCCAGCGCGCATCATTTCCCATTAAACGACAAGCTAATCGAACTGTGCTGAACTTATGCTTAACAAGACAGACTTAATCATCACTCAAACATCTGCTCAATAAAACGAGTTAATCAATCAGAAAGTGCGCCCGTGCCGTAGCGATGAGCTGCTTACGATTGGTTTGCCAACAATCGATATTCACGTTGGCCACTCGTCGCCCCTGACGGGTAATACGACATTCAGCAAAGCTATCTTTATGCAGACCCGCACGTAAATAGTCGATGGAAAAATCAACCACTTTAGGCACTTTGGCTGTTTGCATAAAGACCATTAACTGCACTATCGCCGACATCTCCATAAAACCTGCAATGACGCCGCCATGAATCGCTGGCAACACAGGATTACCGATATTGTCGTCCTTAGCAGGCAGTTTAAAAATCAGTTCATCACCAAAACGCTCAACCTTCATCCCAATAAATTTGGCATAGGGAACGTGCTCAAGTAAATGACCGAAATCGTTAAGCTCAGTCGCGCGCTTAACAATGCCTTGCACATCGATAGGCGCTTTTACTTGGGCATGTTGAGTGGCACTGGCTGTGCCAAGTTCCGAATTATTTGCGCTCATCAGTGTCTCCTATCTCAGGCACGGCTTCACCCATCAGCGCTTTTCTAAAGGCATCACCCACCATTTCTGGGCTGATCCGCATAAAGGAACCAACAGCATGGGCAATAGGATCATCTATGCTGTCTTGATAAGCAATCGCGCGGGTAAAGGCAATGTTGGAAGACAACTTGTAGCATTCCGCAAACCCAAACACAGGCTTATGGGGCTGAGCGGGCTTCATATAATCCACCCGCAAATCAAGCGTAGGTGAGATTTCTAACAATTTGAATTTATGGAAAATTGCACTGACCACTGCACTGCCACAGGCGGTATCCATTAAAGTGGTAATGACTCCGCCGTGGATAACGCCCGTATCGGGATAACCAATTAATTCAGTGCTGTAGGGCAACTCAATCAACACATGGTGCTCACTCGCCTCCAGTACGGTTAAACCGAGACGGCGACACTGAGCGAGTTGATCCACAAACCGCTGCGCCATTTGGGTCAGCGGGAAAAAATCCGAATTTACCTTCATTTGCCTTGGCTCAACATGGGCCCCAGAGGCTCCCCGCCCACAAGGTGGAAATGAATGTGATAGACTTCTTGTCCACCGTGTTGATTGCAGTTCATGATCAGTCGGTAGCCATCTTTAGCGATACCCGCTTCCGCCGCCAATTTCGCCGCAACTGTCATCATGCGGCCAAGTACCGGCTCATCAGAGGCTTTCATGTCGTTCGCCGTTGGTATCAAATGATTCGGCACAATCAAAATATGGGTTGGCGCCTTAGGGGAAATGTCTCTAAAGGCAGTCACAAGTTCATCTTGATACAGAATATCCGCGGGAATTTCGCGACGAATAATTTTGCTGAAAATCGTTTCTTCGGCCATGGGGCGTCCTCCTTGGGTTAGTTGGCATAGTATATACCCAAACAACTTGAAGATGCATGATTCAGCTGGAGTTTAACGCACTTTAAGCAAGGCGGTTATTTGCGGACCTAGTGGGCTAAGTTAAAAATAACCAACAAAGCATAAAGTGCGTTAAAACCCGCCGGGACGGAGCGTCTAGGGCACTCCACTCCCGTGTTGCATCAATTCAAAAGGTGGCCGACATTCTGTCATTGATGCGCCTTGAATTGAAGCACCCTAGGCGCTCTGAACTCGTATCTTCAGGTTGCTTGGGTATATTGACAATTCAATACTTTGTGTCTGTAGATATTTTGCTTTTCATTTGCCAGTTGCAGGCATTTTTGGCAGCATGGCCACCATTAAAACACTCAGGTTTTGCAGGATAAATATGATCCATTACCAGATAATCCCCGTCGATCCGAAAGCCCATTTATTCGCAGTCACTATGACATTATCCCAGCCCAAGCCAGTGCAGGTCTTTAGCCTCCCCGCTTGGCTACCTGGCAGTTATATGGTGCGCGACTTTGCTAAAAATATCATTGAACTCAAGGCACAAGATGCTAATGGCCAAACGCTCAAGCTCATACAGCTAGATAAGCAAACTTGGTCGGTTGACAATAATAGCAGCGAAATCATTTTGACTTATCAAGTGTATGCTTGGGATCTGTCGGTGCGCACTGCGCATTTGGACACAACCCACGGCTTCTTTAACGGCAGTAGCGTGTTTTTATCCGCCCACGGTTTTGAACAACAAACCCACACTGTCACTATGTTACCGCCCTCAGAGCCAACATTTGGTGACTGGCGCGTCGCTACCAGCATGACCCGCATCAGTGGTGACGACTTTGCCTTCGGCCAATTTAGTGCCACAAGCTATGACGAACTTATCGATCATCCAGTGGAAATGGGCTTATTTACCTTAGCCAGTTTTGATGCCTGCGGCGTCCAACACGATATCGTACTCAATGGCCGCCACCGCGCTTGCATGCCAAGGCTCTGCCAAGACTTGAAAGCCATTTGCGAATATCAAATCAACCTATTTGGTACGCCTGCGCCGTTTAAACGTTATTTGTTTATGACCACAGTATTAGACAATGGCTTTGGCGGGTTAGAGCACAGAGCTTCTACCGCATTGATGTGTTCTCGCAAGGATTTGCCGCTATCGCTCAATGCGCCAATTAATAACGACTATCGCACTTATTTATCCCTGTGCAGCCACGAGTATTTCCACAGCTGGAACGTGAAGCGGATTAAGCCGGAGTGCTTTTTACCCTATAAACTTGAGGCTGAAACCTACACACCACAACTGTGGGCCTATGAAGGCATCACCTCCTATTACGATGACTTCCTTACCTATCGCGCTGGGTTGGTAGATGAACAAAGCTATTTAGATATGCTGAGTGAGACCTTCACCCGCGTCTATCGCAGCCAAGGACGCTTTAAACAAAGTGTTAAAGATTCAAGCTTTAATGCATGGACTAAGTTCTATAAGCAGGATGAAAACGCGCAAAACGCCATCATCAGTTATTACACCAAAGGCGCGCTGTTTGCGCTGTACTTAGATTTAACCCTGCGCAGTGAAACCCAAGGCAAATACAATCTCGACCATGTTATGCAGATTTTATGGCAGGAATATGCTCTGCAAGACAAAGGCACGACTGATGATTGTCACCAAGCAATTGTCGAGCGACTCCTTGGCCGTGATTGCCACGATTTGTTTGCCTACTTAGATAACACCGACGATATTCCACTGGCTCCGCTACTCGCCGAATTTGGTGTCGAGTTTAACCTTCGAGCCAGCCAAGGTCCGCAGGATGTGGGCGGCGGGCAAGCGAAAGGTTATGACATTGCCTTTGGCGCGAAAACTCAAGCGGCGCCGATGGGATTGAAAGTGGTGATTGTTACCCAAGGCAGCCCTGCCCACCTTGCGGGATTAAGTGCGGGGGATATCTTAATCGCCGCCGATAACTTGCAAGTCAGCGCGCAATTTGAGTCGCAGCTACAGCAATATCCGCTGGGTGAATCCTTGAATCTACATTGGTTTAGACGGGATGAACTGATGACGGGTGAATTGATGATAACTGCCGCGCCGAAGGATACTGTCGCCCTAGCAATTAGTGACAAAACTAAACTCGCGGCTTGGTTAGGACGTTAATTTAACGTTTTAATTCGATTGATTTTAAGACAAACAAAAGGGGCAAAAGCCCCTTTTATCATTTCTGAGATAACACTTAACTTAGGTACTAATCTCTAAACGCACACATCTATGTCTAGAACAGTATTCCCTTGCCAAATTAGTGTCTTCTATCAGTGCTAATACAGATTTAAACCACCACATCGTGCAAATAGGTTTGCGCCCACGCGATCGCTTGACCACGGCTCGACACACCGATCTTACGGAATACTCGGTACAAATGGGTTTTTATCGTGCTTTCACTGACAAACAGCTGATTAGCAATATCTAAGTTAGTACTACCCGTTAAGAGGGCTTGTAATACTTCTCGCTCACGAATCGTCAGCGGCTCAGTATCTTCGAACAAACCAAAGTCATCGTTTACCCCATTGACAAGTTGAATTGGTATCACCCTATGGCCTCGTAAAATATTCGAGAATCCTAGGCTAATCTCAGTTAAACCCGCATCGAGATAAAACACCCCTGCGGTCGTGGCCGCTTGCATTAAAAAACGTGCATCGACTTGTTTAGGGAATTGTAAATAGACGACTCGTACACTTGGTTGTTCACGGGCAAGTAAACGCTGAAATTGATGGGCTTTTTGAAGATCAACAGTTGCTAAATCAATCACTACCATGGAGGCATGATTATCCTTGATTTGTTCACACATCTCATCAGGGCTGACTTGCGTCAACTTAACGAGAAACTCCTGTGGCCAACGTCCTGCTAGCAATTCCATTAATACTTGCGATCGTGACACTACAATCCAATGTAATATTTTGAACATCCTGCTCACTCCCTGTCTGATTAACGATTATTCACTTTGAGAACCTAAAATCCTCTCAATACAACTTCAACATCCGTTCAATAGACTTCCAAGTCTATCGTGGTGACGATATTAGCATTAGATAAAACAGATTAAAAAGACTTACGTGAAAAATATTTACCGTACGCAAATCAAAAACTTCTAACACTTTCGTTGAAGCCACTATCAATCAGAAGTCTTAATTGAAACTGAAAAAAATTACTGAAATTTTTAGATAAAAGCGTAAGATCATATCAACACAAAAAATAAGGAAATTCCATGTCCAGCAGTAAACCCACCGCGCTTGAAGTCAAATCCTACCCAGTGTGGGACAAACCGACTCGATTATTCCATTGGATAAATGTCATTCTCGTTCTCGCACTCATCTTAGTGGGTGGCATCATGATGTATCGCACTGAGTTAGGCATCACTGAGTTAACCGGTAAAATTGGCTTGAAAACTTTACACGTGTGGATAGGATACGCGTTTGCAATCAACCTTATCATTCGCCTTGTGTGGGGTTTTGTCGGTAACAAATATGCGCGTTTCAGCCATATGTTTCCCAATGCCAATAGCAAAAATGAGTTAATGACCTACAAGTTAGAACTGGCCGCGGGTAAAAATCCGCAGTATTTAGGCCATAATCCTAAAGGTAAATTTGCGGTCCTCGGCATTATGTTGCTCTTAGTCACTATCATGGTAACTGGGCTTTTACGCGCAGGAACAGATATTTACTACCCACCGTTAGGTAGTGCTGTACAAAGCTATCTGGCCGATACCAATGTCGATCCAGCAAGCTTAAAACCCTATGATGCCACTGGGGTGAATACCGAGAAAGCGGATGCGCTTAAACCGCTGAAAGGACTCGCCGGTGAAGTTCACGTTTATGCGGTTTATCTACTTTTGCTACTGATTTTACTGCATGTATTCGCAGTGGTTTATACCGAAGTTAAACGTCAACCTGGGATTATTTCTGCCATGTTCTCGGGCAAGAAGATCATCCAAGGTCAGCCAAAAGACGAGTAATCGGTTAGTTTAATGATAAAAATAACGCCAGCATT
>NZ_JAUOEU010000042.1:0-30157 GCF_031932105.1 Shewanella sp. SP1S1-7 | reverse complement strand
TAGCACGCTTTTGTCCAAAAGCTTGCTGGGTATCTCCTTCATACAGACTGGTTACACTAGTGCCCAAAAGGTGAGCTATGGTGATTTTCGAGACGACCGTCCGCCCCATGGACGGGGCGGTCGAGCATCCAAGGATGGACTGGCTGCGTGTCGACGAGTAAATGCCATGGCAAGCCTATATGCGTGGATTCCAGCCAATGCTAACTCACTAAAAACTAAAACTAAAACTAAAGATGCAGGTCCTACGGCACGACTTTCCAATACATTTCAGTCCAAAATTATGTTGCGTATATATTTTCAATCCACGGTTCCGCTAATGCTAGAAAGTTGAGCTAATGCTAGAAAGTTGAGCTAATGCTATGGCACGCCTATCAAGACTGCTATCTCAACAGCTATCAGCAGTCATTGCACAAAAAAAGCGATAAACCCAATGAGTTTATCGCTATTTTATTATCTTGTTATGGCTGCATTCAAAGAGCGCTACATCACGCTTAAATGCTGATAATCCAGCCATTATAGGCCGGACCATTGCTGGTGCGGCAATGGATTACTTAACGATTTCCATCTCTGCTAATAGATTGTCGGCATGATCTAAATACTTCATTACCCACAACATATAGCGGCTATCCACTTGGATTGAACGGTTGATGTTATCGTCATATGCCCAGTCGCCGATAATACTTTCATACACACCATCGAACAGCAGACCGACTAATTCAGCGCGGCCGTTTAGGGTGGGTGAACCTGAGTTACCGCCTGTGGTGTCTAACGTCGACAGGAAGTTAACCGGTACAGAATCGATGGCTTTCACATAGAAATCACCGTATTGCTTCTGCTTAATCAGCTCTAACTCTTTTTTCGGCGCATCGAATGGATCAACACCTGTGTCCTTTTGCACTATGCCTTCAAGGCGAGTGAATGGCACAGCCACTAAACCGTCTTTTGGCGAATAACCTTTCACATGACCCACAGTGACACGCAGGCTTGAGTTCGCATCGGCATACACTGGCTTACCTTGCTCAAGATTGTAAGCAATGATGGCATCCATGTACTGCGGACGCACTTTCATCAGCTCGCCATCCAGTTCTTTTTCTTTCTTTTCTTCAGCCATATCTGTGTCATACATAGCCACGGCGAATTGAATGAAAGGATCTTTAGAGGCTTTAAAATCGGCAACGGATTTATCCATCCACGCCAGACGCACGTCTTTTTTGCCTAACTCAGTTTTGGCGTACATTTTGTCTAAGATTTTCGAAAGCTTAGCTTCGCTGAACTTCTTATCGATACCAAAGACTTTATCCAATGCAGGTAGACGTTTGTCTTCTGGCAGTGCGGCGTAGCGTTTCAGCATATCGAACAACACGGCTTTATCGACGCTTGGCGCATAACGACGATCGATACGCTCCATGCTTGCTTTGAGGCGAGTCATATCACGTTCTTGGAAGCCAGGTTCACGCTGCATATCCGGCAGTTGTTTCTCGTTCGCTAAGCGATACAAGCTGCGCGCCGTTGGCAACATAGTCGTGCTACCAATGTAGTTTAAGATCATGTCACGCTCTTGATGCGCTTTACTCTTGGCAATTAACGCATCTAATTCCGCTAAGGTTTTACCGTATTTTGCATCACGACTGCTGTCTTTAGCTATCCACGCGGCAAGCTCAGCTTCGCGGGCTTTACGGTCCGCCAGCATGGTGGATTTACCATAAAACTCGATCATCGAGGTGAAGTTTTTCGCGTAATTTGCAAGGCTAGCAATTTGACTCTCGTACTTAATACGTTCATCGCTGCCCTCTGGCGCGGTATCTTTAATGATCTCAATAAAGCGCTCGCGCAATAACTTACCTTCTGGATAAGCCCACTCGAACTGATTTTGTACTTCATTGGCGGTGCGATATCGGTTGGTGCGACCTGGGTAGCCAGCGACCATGACAAAATCGCCATCGCTCACGCCTTTAGCCGATACTTTTAAGAAGCTTTTTGGTTCGTATGGTACGTTATCGCTACTAAAATCGGCAGGTTTGCCCGCTTTAGATACATAAGCGCGATAGAAAGAGAAATCGCCGGTGTGACGTGGCCACATCCAGTTATCGACGTCGCCGCCGTATTTACCCACGCTCGCGGCAGGGTTATAGACTAAGCGTACATCGCGGATTTCCAGTTGTTTAACCAGATAATATTCAAGACCACCGTGGAAGCTATACACTTGGCAACGGTAGCCGTCTTCTTTTTCGCATTCAGCTACTAAGGCTTTTTCTTGGCTTTCAACGCCTTGATAGAAGGCACTGCCCACTTTGCCTTCAAGCCCGCCTTTTACGCGCTCGGTCACATTGGTCACATCTTCGGTCACATACACACGTGAACCCGGTGTGGCAGGTAATTCATCGGCGAAGGTCTTAGCTAAAAAACCATCTTGCAGTAGGTTTTTTTCTGGGGTGGAGTTGTATTGAATCGCACCATAGGCACAGTGATGGTTAGTGACAACCAAGCCTTTTGGCGATACGAATGACGCGGTACAGCCACCAAGGCTTATCACGGCGTTCATTGGGAATTCGGTGAGTTTTGAAATCGATTTGGCATCAATTTCTAGCCCTTTTGCTTTTAGCTCATCGGCCATAGCAGGCAGTTGATGGGGCTGCCACATACCTTCGTCAGCCTGAGCGCCAAAACTGGCGGCTACGGCAACTGTGAGTAACCATTTTTTCATTGTGTTAAGTCCGTTTTATGTGAATGAAGCCACGCGCAAGCTGGGCCATGTTCTCGTTTTAATCGTGTTGTTTTTATCTTAAGTCACTGTATTAAAACCCAGCATCACTCGCTTTAAAACCTAAAAAGCAAAAAGTCAGGCCGGGGCCTGACTTTATCACATCGAATACACTTTATAACAGACTCGGAAAAATTCGCTTACAAAGCAAATACATTCCATCGGCTACATTACATCAGCGTTACCCCGCGGCGTTCGCTACAAAACAGACGCTAGCCACGGATTAAATACTAAGCTGCTAAATAGCAACAAATAGTTGGGCACCCACAATCACAGCGCCTAACAAACCTGCCAACACTAAGCCTATAGAACCACCCGACACTTGATAACCGCCCAGTTGTGTTTGACGTTGACGCAATGCCATCACAATTGGCAAGAAGATGATCATCACCACCAATGGCACAGCCGCGAATCCCAGTACCGCCACAAAACCTTCTGGCAGATACAGAGCACATAACACTGGCGGAGTGAAAGTTAACAACCAGGTCTGCATACGGCCAGCAAACGTCTCTTTAGCACGGGTTAACTCGGCGACAAAGTCATACAGGCTTAAGGTCACCCCGAGGAATGAGGTCACTAAGGCTAAATCGGCGAATAACGAAATACATTTGCTGATCCAAGGCGTATGGGCAATATCCTGCAATGCCGTCACCAGTGACGGTAATGAACCTTCGAAACCACTGACTTCATAGCCACCGACTGTACCTAAGGTCACCAACAACCAAAGCACATAACAAGCCAGTGGAATCGTCGAACCGATTAACAATACCTTGCGCAGTGAAACCGCATCACCATCCAGATAACGCACTAAAGTGGCAATACAAACGTGGAAACCAAAAGAAGTAAACACTACGGGAATCGCCGCCATCCAACTGCTGGTCATCGACTCGGCAATCGCGCCCGTTGCCATGCTGGCAATACTGACTTCAGGCAGGAGAAATAACACCACAACCACCAGCAGTAAAATCATTAACGAAAACAGCAAGCGGGACACTTTATCGACCCAAGCCACACCGAGCGCCGCAAATCCGCCGAGCACTAAGGTGAATAACAGTACCGCGACTTGATTATCAAGCACGATATCGAACATGTTCTTCGCTTTAAGCACTAATAGCGATGACCCACCGGTGAGATAAGCCGCAGTCAAAGCAAATAATAAACTTAAGAAAGAAGCGCCTTGAATTATTTGACCTTTTTTACCCAGCAATTTACCCGTAATGACATGCAGATTATCACCCACGCCAGTGCGTAAGTTAATTTCGAGCATCAGTAATGAGGTATAGGCAGATACGCCCCAAATAACGACGAGTAACACTAACGCCGGAATAATACCTAAAGCCGCGGTAGCTAAAGGTAAGGCTAACATACCTGCGCCAATGGCCGTCCCGGCAACGATGGCGATCGAGCCTAACATTTTTGAATTCACACAATAGTCCTGTTCAATGATTAATTATTATTTTATTTGAGTAAGATTTGAACCGATAAAGCCTTGCGTCTTAAATCGAAATAAGCAACACATCACTTAAAGCAGCTTCAAAAAGCATCCAATCGGATCTCATTCCTGCAGATCAATTGGCCCCAATAGCTTTTGAATATTTCAACCCAGTAGCCATTGAGGCTAACTAAATCGGTTGCATAAAAGTGGCATGACTTTCAATTGTGATAATCCTAATAACAACATAGGTAAAATAGATAGTTTGGGACATTAACAGAGCCAAACCCAGTGGGCAAGCCAGTTGTGAACAAAGATAAGTCGCGCACTGTACGGTAACAACTTAATAGCGCTGTGATAAACGAAAACATACAAGCTAACAAAATCGCTACCTTTGTTGGAAATACGTGGGGTTCAGCATTGTGGGGGAATCGAGGTAAAACGTATATTTTGACAGTCGCAAGCGCGCTGAATATGGGCTTAAACATATTCGCTGTGTTTAAGCCCAATCACCTCATGTTGAGAATCAATTAACTCAACATGTTAATTTACTGCTCAGTCCACGCCATAGCCCAAGAAGCGCCAACACCTGGCTCAAATCCTGTGGCAGAAACCGACCACTGCATGCAATAGCCGCTATAGGGGAATGGCTTACATTGATACACTTTGCCATTTTTAGGCTGTAACACTGTAGTGCCTGCAACGTAACCTTTCACCCCTTCAGGGAAGACAAAATCCGCTTCCGGCGTTGGTGCTTGATCCTTTAAGAAGAGATCAAAGTTCTGCTGAATAACATCACCTTGTTTAGGCTCAGCTTTAACCTGTAAGTGATAATGTCCAGCTTTAGGCGCAACCACGTCTAACACTAAGCTCGCACTGGTATTGTTAACGGTTTGGCTCACAAAACCGGCTGCCGTGCCATCGTGGCTAAACAAATACGCAGACACTAACATTTCGGCGTTGCTGGTGACGTCAAAACGAACCTGCGCCGCACCGTCGATAATTTGATAATCGTCGGCAAGTGAAGTGACTTCTAAGCTGTTGCCCGGTGCGGGCGCCAGATCAAATCCCACTTCGACACGCTCAATACCTGAAGTCGTCGCAGTAAAAATGTCGTTTTTGCCATACACAGGCTCAATCACACCTGATGCATTTTTTTGCCCCGCTTTTAACTGAGACTGCTGGGCATTAATCGCGCTCGCTAATAGGAAAGGCCAATTTTGTTTATCACCTTGAGTCGCATCGCTAATGGTAATGACTGTTTGCTTAGCCGGTTGCTCACCATTGGCATCGAACACTCGGGTCATCACTTTATCGCCCGCTTTGAGATCGAGTGACGGATTGATGTCGCCCACATCGAGCCATTCATCCGGTACGACGGGACCCGAATCTAAGTTCACATCGATAGCATTGTAGAAACTGTTGGTGGTATCACCCACTTCCCACACGGCTAGAATCACTTGATAACCGCTGCGACCTTCTGGCACATAACAGTCATGGGTCACTAACTTAGGCGGCTGCACCATGCCACCATCGACTACACAGAATGGCGCTAAGTCAAAGCTCGCACGGCTTAAAGCTTGGTTTTGATTCCAATCTTGGCGAGTTAAATAATAACGCCAATTACGGGTGACATGATTGGCAGTGAACTGCCAACTGAACTTATTCCAGCCCGCTTTGATATCCGTCTTTGACCAACGGCTGGGACTCTGTTCATCTAAAGGCGAGAAAGCACCATTACCCGCACTCGCCAGTTTGCCATCAGCAGGACCTGACTCAGGAAAACCCGATGGCCCTTCAACGCTTTGCGGTTCCCATTGCACCGCGCCACAGTTGGCATTGTTGCCGGTTTTACAGGCATAGGAACGTGACTCTGGCGCCACAATATAACCGTGTGCCTGTGCAGAAATACTCACAAATGTATTTGCCGCCATCACTGCGGCGGCCAATAAACTCAATTTAGAAACAGGGGAAAAAACAGTAGGATTTGCCACTTTAATGCACTCCATTTGCACCCATCTTTGCCAGTATTGGCTTGGGCTTAGGTATAAAAGTGGTATTTGGGCAAACAACAGCATTAAACAGCAGTCGTTTATCTTTCACAGAAATCGAATTCTGCGGCAACTCCGCTATCTTAGTTCACTAAAAAATCCATTTACAACCTTAGACCGGAAGCTTTGCGTCCTAACTTTTCAATTAGTTTGCCAAATACGGTAGGTGTCATCGAATCACTACGAGTTAATAGTATGTAATCAAGTAGAAATGACCCGGCTAAATTAGCAACAAAAGACAACGCTGTCAAAAAATTAACCCATTTATATTCATATAATTACAGAATGTTGCGCGGTATTTTTATGACACCTGTCAAACATCCATTCGTGTCTACTGCGATAAACTGGTGCTTGAAACCGAAGTTCACTTAGGTATAATGCCCACCTCGCTTCGGGGGAGTAGCTAACTGGATTTCGAGCCATCGTCATCCAGGGTGAACATCAACATACTTGGCCACACGCCATGGTGTTCACAGCAAATCATCGATTTGCCCAGCAAGACCTGAGCACAATGACTGCACCTAGGGGTGGACGGTTTATTGTGCTTATGTCTTAACCACCCCTAAAGGATCACACTTGGAAGCCCTACTTGCCTCAACCTTTACGGTTGCTATTGCCGAAATTGGCGATAAAACTCAATTACTTGCACTTATTCTCGCCGCAAGATTTAAAAATAAAACCGCCATTATTTTAGGCATTTTTCTGTCAACGTTATTCAACCATTTTGCCGCCGCTTGGATTGGCCAATGGGCGATTAACTGGGTCAGCCCAGATCTTGCCCGCTATTTAGTTGCCGCGTCGTTCTTCGCGATTGCCCTTTGGGTGTTAATCCCAGATAAAGTCGATGCTGAAGAGAGCCGTTTCTATAAAATGGGCCCCTTCCTCGCCACCTTTATCCTGTTTTTCATCGCCGAGATGGGGGATAAAACGCAAATCGCAACGGTAGTGTTAGCCGCAAAATACGATTCATTAACTATGGTGGTTGCAGGTACAACCTTAGGCATGCTGCTTGCCAATGTACCTGTGGTGATCGCAGGCCATTTCAGCGCCGAAAAATTGCCTATGTTGTGGATACACCGCGGCTGCGCCGTATTGTTCGCACTGTTAGGCGTAGCAACACTACTGTTCTAGATCATTGATCATATTAAATTAAGGCAACACAAAGGCCAGTGATAAACATCACTGGCCTTTCTACTTACAGCGGTAGTATTGAGATAAACAGTGTCGACTTAGAAACGCAGTTTATAGGCCTAATGCCGTTTTAATCCGTTGACCGTAATCCGCATCGGCTTGTTCGAAATGCGCCAGCATGCGTTGCTGCACATCTAAGCTTGTTTGACTTAGTGAACCCGAAATTGTTGCCACTAAGCGCGCTTTCTCCGCTTCAGAGAAGATGCGATACAGATTACCCGCTTGGGTATAATCGTCTTGGTTATAACGACTGTAACGCGCCGCTTCACCTTCTAAACGCAATGGTGGTTCGCTAAAGTTTACTGGCTCAACCAAGGCATCAGCAGTGCTGTTCGGGCCATAGTTTACCGAAGCGTCGCCACCCGTTTGGCTACCATGGTAAGGGCATTGTGTGCCAGCCATAGCGCCCGCCCGTTGATGGTGATTTGCCTTAGCCGCATGTGGGCAGTTCACCGGTAACTGGTTGTAGTTGGCACCAATACGGTAACGCTGGGCATCTGCATAGGCAAATAAACGCGCTTGCAACATCTTGTCGGGTGAAGCTCCAACACCGGGAACCAAATTACTAGGTGCCAATGCCACTTGCTCAACTTCAGCAAAGTAGTTTTGTGGCAGACGATTCAGTTCTAATACACCAATCTCAAGCAATGGATAGTCGCTATGCGGCCAAACCTTAGTTAAATCAAATGGATTGATATGGTAAGTATTGGCATCCACCTCAGGCATAATTTGCACATTAACCGTCCAACGCGGGAAGTTACCATCAGTAATAGCAACCACCATATCGCGCTGTGATGAATCGGGATCTATCCCTTTTAATTTATCGGCTTGTTCATTGGTTAAGTTGACCACGCCTTGCTGGGATTTAAAGTGGAACTTCACCCAGAAACGCTCGCCCTTGGCATTCCACAGCGAGAAAGTGTGTGAACCATAACCGTGCATTTGGCGGTAGTTGGCTGGAATACCGCGATCCGACATCAAAATGGTCACTTGATGCATGGCTTCAGGATTCAATGACCAAAAGTCCCACATGGCCTGTGGGTCTTTTAAGTTTGTCTGGGGATTACGCTTTTGCGTATGGATAAAGTCTGGGAACTTAATCCCGTCACGCAAGAAGAAAGTCGGCGTATTATTACCCACAATATCGTGATTACCGCGAGCCGTGTAGAAACGCAAACCAAAACCGCGTGGATCGCGCTCAGCATCGGCTGACCCCATTTCACCACCGACGGTCGAGAAACGAATGAAGGTTTCAGTTTGCTTACCAACGCCATTGAAATGGTCGGCAATGGTGTAATCGCTTAAATCTTTGGTCAGGGTAAATGTGCCGTAAACGCCAGTACCTTTGGCATGCACGATACGCTCAGGAATGCGCTCACGGTTGAAATGGGCTAACTTTTCAATTAAATGCCAATCCTGTAATAGCAAAGGACCACGTTCACCCGCCGACAGAGAGTTTTGATCGTCGGCCACTGGGGCACCGTTTTGGCTCGTTAAGTACTGACTTGTTTGATGTTGTTGACTCATGCCCTGCTCCTTAGTCTTGATTGCTGGTTAACCAGGTTTCAATTAAATCGTAAATGGTGGCCATGGTTTATCTCCTTGGCTGCGACGTGTTGTCGATAGAGCAAGAATAGACAATTACCACCAAAGAATAAAACGATTAAACTAGATTCATGCAATCTACAAAGAAGATTAGAAGCGAGATGACAAAGCAGATAAACGATTGCGCGGACTCACAGCCAATGATTCGCTCACATCATTTAAGATGCGGTTGAAAACCAACATGGCTGCTCGCTGCGATGAAGCGGAGTGCTGTAAAGCAAAGTGCGGTACAAGAAAGCGGAGAAAGATGATGCGTTGCCATTAACTGGCGGGTGAGTCGGCTTCGCGGTAAAGCTTAACCAGATAATAAGTGTCTATCAGTACGATAAAAAAGTTCACTAAGGCAACAGGATAAGCCCCAATTGCCACGCCGTATGCCACAAATAAAGCCGCGCCGATAAGATTCCACCAGCGCAGTTTTTTGATGTTCGACATCATCAGTGATATTGCGACGACCACAGACGCTAAATAACCAACCCATTCCCAAATTGTCGCGTTATCCATATCCAATCCTTATTTATATATTATTTAAATCAAACGATTGATACGCCATTCACACCACAGGAAATAGGCTGGGCTATTGCATTTAGCATTTAGCATTTAGCGTTTAACGACAGCCGCCGTCATCCGTGAAATACAAGTCAGTTCACCGGCGCTGTTATGGATTAACACTTCCCATACAGAGCTGCGTTTTCCTAAATGAATAGGCTTAGCCGTGGCGGTTAATAGCCCATTACGGGAAGCCCGTAAGTGGTTAGCGTTAATTTCTTGACCGACACAATAGTACTGCTCAAAATCCACCGCAAAATTTGCCGCATAGCTGGCAACGGTTTCAGCAAGCGCAACATTCGCGCCGCCATGGACTATCCCCAAAGGGTTATGCACAGCTGGACTGGCTGGCATAGTTGCCTTCATGTAATCGTCGCCAATCTCACTGATCTCAATCCCTAAGGTCTGCATCAAGGTGCCTTTGCCGCCCATACCGGCATCTAAGCGCGCGCAATCCTCTAACGTGACAGCTCTAAACCAAATACTCATTGCAACTTCCTAGTCAATAAAACCAATCAGCAGTTTACTGCGAAGTGGATGAAGTTCAACTAGTTTTACGCTAAGCCAGTCCCATCAATCTCGGCAAAAATAAGACTCAAACTAACCATTGTTTAGTGATACTCAACCGACTAAACCAGACGAGAAACAATCCCCAGAACACCACCACACTCGGCATGATTAATGCGTCAGCTCCTAGCACCACAGCCGCTTGTTGAATGCAAAACACATAGCTCATTTGCAACAAAACCGCGATAAGTGAGGCAACCAGCACTTTATAGGCAAGGGATTTTCGTAAAAACAACAATAGACATCCTAGAACGCCCGACACCACAGCAAAGCCAAATATCGCATCAACGAAAGCCGGCGTGGTTTCATAGAGTTTGATTTGATCTGGGCTCATTTGCGCCAAGGCATCCGGCGTCATGGTCATTTGGATCACAAAGGCCATCAGCCCCATGATATTCCACAATAAACTGAGCGTTGCGACAAAGTAAAACCACAATGGCGCTTTCTCTTTAATGGTTTTCAGCGGATTTGAGACTGTATCCATACTCACTCCTAATAAAAACTGAAAAAAACAACTAAAAAAGGGATGGCGAACCATCCCTTCGTTTCAGTCTAGCTCACAAATAACACTTGTGAGTTAACCCGTTACACAGGTTAACGGCGACGACGTTGTAAACCAAACAAAGACATCAGTGCTAAACCTAAATAACCCAAAGCACCGCCATCATCTTTAGGCGTAGGCTCAGGTTTTGGTGGCACAACTGGCGCTGGGTAGCTTAAGGCAACGATCACAGGATCGTGGTCCGATGCAGAGAACGCATTTTCAGATTTAGCCAGATCACCAGAGAACTTCTTACCGTATTCAAACAGGTTAGATTCCACTGAGTTGATGTGCCAGTCTTCAATATCCACTAAACGTTTAGCTAAGCTAGCATTGGCTAAGGCATGGTCTAAGTTGCCTAGCTCGCCGTTATAGCTATAAGAGAAAGTGCCTGCACCGTGGGCTTTCGTGTTCAAGTTGATCAGGCCATAACCTTTTTCAATCTTGCTACCTTGGCGTTCAAATACTTTGCCATCGAGCGTCGTCCACGAAGCGGTCATGATGTCGCGCTCTGACTTGCTCGCATCAAAATCGGTCAGCACACGGATAGGATCTTCCATGCCGTAGGCATTCATATCACCGATGATCAGTAAGTCGCCCTTCACGTCTTTTAGCGTTTCACCCAAGACTTTGGCTGCAGATACGCGGAAAGCATTACACTTGCCCTGTTGATCGGCAGGATCGACTGACTCTTCGAAGTTAGCCCAATCTTCTAAACAGCCTGAGCCTTTAGATTTCAGATGGTTAACGACTACGGTCAGCGACTCATCATGGATTTTAAAGGTTTGCGCTAAGCTGTGACGTTGGTAAGCATCGTTACCTGGGTTTGTCTCAGTTTTGCCATCTTTAGTACGAGTCACGCTGCCAGCACTGGCATGTTGCTCAGGAGTATCGATAGCTTGCGCTGCACCTGCTAAGGTCACTTTGCCGCCGCGGTATAACATGCCCACAGTGATAGCATCCGTGCCAAAGTACTTACCGTCATACTTGTCGGCGTCGGTGATTTCAACAAAGCTATAAGCGTTTTCAGGCGTTTGCTTCTCGTTCAGTGCATCGACTAAGTTTTTAATCGCACTCTTCTCACCAAAACCGTTGTTGGCAATTTCCATCAGACCGACGATATCGGCGTTCATGGCAGTAATAGCGCTAACTATTTTAGTACGTTGTAGCACCATTTCTTCAAGCGTTAGGGCGCCACGGTTACTACCTGATGGATTGGTATCACCACCATCAACATCGTTAAAGAAGTTCAACACGTTAAAGCTAGCCACGCGCAGATCGCCCTTAGTGGCGACGCTTGGGGCATCAGTTCTGTCATCACCACGGATAAAATCACCCGCTGTAATAGTGTTAGTTGCCACTAAACGATAAGCGCCGTAGCTGTAACCAATCACACCTTGCAGGTTCGTCAGTTGGTCGCCCACACGGATGTAGCCCGTTTCCACATTGAAATCAGGGAAGTATGGAATAACACCGTCGGCAGGTTTGTAATCAGATTCGATAAAGAGTTGGTTTTCCAGGTTAGATTTAACTAACGCAGTCGCTTCAGCAGAAAGCGCGGGATAAAGCTGTGTCGACTTCATTAGCGGTTCTTTATAAGACACTAACATGTTGTTGCGACGGCCAGCGTAATCATAGCTGAAGGTACGGCTGATCTTAAGATCGCTACCCGCATCTAAAGCCACATTCATGCCTTCATAGCGCTCTAATGCTTGCGCTAAGGTTTCGCCATCGGCGACATAGAAAGGCGCGGCAACTGGGACTTCACCCTTAGCGCCGACTTCAAATTTCTTATCGGCTTTAATATCGATTTGAGTTAAGCCAAAGTATTCTTTCACTTTACCTTGTACACAAACTTCAACCCCAGGTTGAATTGCTTCAGGTACCGCTTCACCTAAGAATACAAACACACCATCAGAGGTATACGGTGAGTTATCACCTTTCACTTCTTGCAGATAAAAACCTTTAAACAAGCTTTCGCCACGGGCAGTCACGACACCGCGCACTGTGACTTCAGCTTCAGATTCAAATGCACCTTCTGGAACGTAAGGGCTAGACTCACCCGCACCTTGTACTTGATAAATCGGCACTATTTTAGCGCCGCTGCAGCTAAAGAGCGGCACTTCTGGCTCTGCTGTGGCTTCTAGATAACCTAATCCTGAGAAGGTATCTTTAGGTAATTGTTCCCACTGGGCGGCATTAAATACCGTATTCGCCACTAACGCATCTAATTTACGTTTTAAGGTAACGTCGAATCCCCAACCCGTTGGTGTTGGTACATCGCCAATAATATCGACAACCGCATCATCTTTAACGAGTGCGACCGCATCACCACCATTAAAACTTAAACTGCCAGAGTAACTGTCAACACCTTGGTCAAGCGTGATCACAGCGCTAGAATTTAAAATGACTTTAGTCGTTTTAGGCGCAATGGATTGGCCATCTAATGCCACCATATCTGATGCAACAGTTGCCCCATCTTTATAACGAACCAGTTTATAACCCGCGAGATCAATTGCCGTATCGCCGCTGTTATACAGTTCAATCGCTTTATTGTTTGAGCTACCTTCAACATATTCGGTAATCATCACATCTGCGCTTGCCATCATAGGCAAAGCTGCTGCGACAGCTAAAGAAATCGCCGTTAACTTATTAACATTATCCATATCATCAACCCCATTATTATAATATTGCCGCTAACTTCTATTAACGTGCGGGCGGATTATTTCAGAGTTGAATGCTTAAAAAAAGAGGGCAAGATCGCACATTGCCAATGTAACACATTGATGAGTAAATGATTATGGGCATGACACTGTTCACCTAGCAGAACAAGGTGATAATTCAAAAGTATTAGCCAAATAAAAACAAACAGTAAGAGTAATACACATATGCTCAGCCAAAGCACTAGTGCGAACAAATAATAACCAATATTTTAATGTGATATTTTAATGATTTTTATCGGTATGCAATACCCAATAAAATGTAAAGAATTCGGCGCTTTAAAAGATAGTAGATATCATTAAAACGTAATTTAGTCTTCATCATTTTGAAATAAATCCAACGCTAAAACGGACTGGATTTAATGATTAATCTCATCCATTGGCATATCCGATAGATATTGATGGTTGCTATACAAAACTAAACATGACTAAAGACTGCAAACCTTGTATAGCATGGCAATAAATTAAGCATTAAAACAATAATGTGATTTTTACAGACAAAAAAATACCGCCCATTTAGGAGCGGTATTTCACTTACTGCGTATTAAACGCGGCAGTTAATTCATTACTTTTTAGCTGCTGGTTCAGCGGCTGGCGTTGCAGACGCTTTCTCAACTGATTTCAATTCAACTTCAAAAATCAGTGTGGAGTTTGGTGGAATAGTACCAGTGTCACGCTCGCCGTAGGCTAAGTTTGCAGGAATAACAAACTTGTACTTAGCGCCAACTGGCATTAATTGTACGCCTTCGGTCCAACCTGGGATCACGCGGTTCAGTGGGAACTTAGCCGTTTGACCACGTTTGTATGAACTGTCGAACTCAGTACCGTCGATTAAAGTACCCACATAATCCACTTCTACAGTGTCTTCTGCGGCAGGTTTTTCGCCAGTACCTGGTGTTAATACTTCGTATTGTAAGCCAGACTCAGTTGTCACTACGCCAGACTTAGCCTTATTTTCTTCAAGGAATTTTTTACCGTCTTCGATGTTCTTAGCAGAAATCGCAGTCGCTTGTTCCTGACGTTTATCGTTTAACTTTTTATCTAGACCTTGAAGAATGGTTTGCATTTCTTCTTCGGTTAATTTTAATTGGTCATTCAGACCATTAGTGAAACCAGTGACGATCAGAGTGCGATCAACTGGTAGGCCTAATTCTTCTTGCTCTTTGATATGGCCAGACATGTAACGACCGATTGAAGCGCCTACACTGTAAGCTTCTTTTTGAGCTTCTGTCGTTAATTCAACACTTGTACTCGCAGCAGCTGCTTTTTCTTCTTGATTACAAGCAGATAGGCCAATAACGGC
The DNA here is from genome assembly GCF_031932105.1 of Shewanella sp. SP1S1-7. Classification (NCBI taxonomy): domain Bacteria; kingdom Pseudomonadati; phylum Pseudomonadota; class Gammaproteobacteria; order Alteromonadales; family Shewanellaceae; genus Shewanella; species Shewanella sp. SP1S1-7. The sequence goes on along the minus strand of NZ_JAUOEU010000042.1, from coordinate 15,437 downwards.
CAATGCAACTAACGATAATTTATAAATCGATTTCATTAAAGCTTCCTCAGCATCCTCAAGCGGTTACAATAACCTAAGCGAGACAACTTTATACTAGTTATCTCGGTTATACCAACTAGATTCTTTATGGGTTAACAGTGATTAATGTCACTTGATCAAGTCTAAAGACAGCAACTTAGGGAGCAAGTTCATGAAGAAAAATCTACTGCTGGTAATTTGCACAATTTTTCTGACAGCTTGCCATCCCAAAGCGGAAGACATTAGCATTCTCACCACGGAACCTAGCTATAGCGCGAGTCTATCGAGCAATGGACAATTAGCCTTAGTCGCCACACAAAATAGTGGAGTCCAATGCTGGGATCTCAGCACCCATACACTTAAATACCAATGGATACATGGCGATATCAATACTGGCGTCACAGGTACGGCGATTTCGCCCAACGGGCTATTTGCTGCGTCGTTAAGCCGAGATTCAGTTGCCATGTGGAGAATAGCCGACGGCAAATCCCTAGGTTGGTGGTCTTTGCCTTCATCCGGTGAAAGCGTGGCGGTAGCCGATAATGGCGCACTACTCATTGGTTTAAATGATGGTTCAGTTATGTCGCTCAATGCAGCCCAAAGTGCCTTAATCAAATTTCTGGGACATAAAGATCGCGTTAATAGCGTGGCCCTCTCCGCGGATGGCCGTTTAGCATTAACGGGGTCGAATGATATGCAGGCGATTCTTTGGCAGGCGCAAACGGGTCAGCCGCTTCATACCTGGACCTTAGGCAGCCGTATCACTAAAGTAGCGCTTAACGACAGTGGCACACTAAGTTTTACCAATGGCAGCACAAATGAAGCCAAAATCTGGGATAACACTAGCGGTAAACTGTTAAATCAGTTAGATATTACCCGTCGGCAGATGAACTTTTCCGCGGTGAGGTTTATCAAACAAGACAGCCAGATATTAACGGGAACGCCGGCGCGGGAAGTCATATTGTGGCAACGTGACTCGGGTAAGGAAATCGAAAAATGGCAGGTTGCACTCACTAAAAACAGCCAAAATCGAGGAGCCGTTGTATACTCTGTGGCAATTCGAGATACCAATAAAGTCGTTAGTATCAGTAGCCAAGGCTTAGTTGAGACTTGGCAGCAATAGAGGTTAGTCATGCAAGGCGTACAAGCACAGATTGAAGATCTAGAAACCAAATTGGCTTTTCAAGAGCTCACAGTCGAAGAGTTAAACCAAGAAGTGATCAAATTGAATCGACTTGTGGCTCATCAGCAGCACCAAATTCACATGTTAATTGGTAAGTTGCAAGACATGGAACCGAGTAATATGGCGACTCAGGCAGAAGAAACGCCGCCGCCACATTACTAAAAACTGACGCTTTAAAATAAGACTTTGATTCAAAGACGGTTACCGCAAAATATCCAGGGAATGCGATGTTTAAATATTTGATGCCAAAACAAACCCCGCCTTTATTACACATAGCGTTAGTGGGTGAAGCTATCCTAGGGCAGACTGCAATTGCAGTGCATCATTTCGATGCCGAGCTCGCGCACCTTGCAGAGCAAATGTCTGCCAGCATGGAAGCCGCCAAAGGCGTTGGCATCGCGGCGCCACAGGTTCACAGTCCCTTAGCTTTATTTATTATGGCTTCTCGCCCAAATGAGCGTTATCCAGACGCACCCAATATGGCGCCTGTGGTCGTGGTTAATCCGCAAATCATTCATGCATCGAGTGACTTAGTCGGCGGCGAAGAAGGTTGCCTGTCCGTTCCCGGCCAAAGATTTAACATACTAAGACATCAAGCCATTGAAGTGCGCTACCAGAATTTACAAGGCGAGTGGCAACAGGCCGAATTAACAGGCTTTATTGCGCGGATTTTTCAACACGAATTTGATCACCTGCAAGGGATCACCTTACTCGAGCGCTCACGTATGCCTGAACAGGCTCAGTTGATTTCAGCCCAGTCCATCGAACAAGGTGAAGCGCAATAATGAAACTGTCTTTGGTTACACCTTTATCTCGCGCTTTTATTGCACCCGCTTTGGTAATGGGGTTGGTGTTAAGTTTATCGGGCTGCGCCTACAACAGTATTTTTATTAATTACCCTTCACAGATTGAACCGCTCAAACAAGAGTTGAATAGTGCAACCCCCTTGGCCGATATCGACAAACTTGCCAGTAATATCAATGGCAACGATGGCCTACTCTATGCTCAAGAAGCGGGCCGTATTGCTCAAGTCGCCGGCGATTTTGCGGCTAGTAAAAAGTACTACCAACAAGCGGTCGATGCTTACACCGCCTTTGATGATAAGGCCAAAGTCAGCGTCAGTGATATTAGTGCCACAGCCAGCAGCTTAGTGTTAAACGACAATGCGATTCCGTACCGAGGGCCTGGGTATGAACGCATCATGCTGCACCAATACCAAGCGCTAAACTATTTGTTTAGTGGCGATTACCAAGGCGCTTTAGTCGAAGTTCGTCGCAGTAACGAGTTACAAAGCAGCGAGCAAGAGCGCTATCAAAAATCGCAAAAGTCGGTGCAAGCCATGGCAAACGGAACTATCGATGCCGAGGTCAACAAACTAGGTCAAGCCGCAGGCACTGTGACGAGTTCTTTCTTAAACGCTTACAGCTATTACACCACTGGCGTATTACATGAAGTACTGGGTGAGCCGAACGATGCCTATATCGATTATCGTAAAGCGGCACAAATCACCCCAGACAACACCTATTTACAGCAAGATCTGGTGCGTCTCGCCAAGCAACTCGGCATGCCGCAATATGATGAGTTTAAACGTCGTTGGGGCGATGCTAAGCTGCCGAATCCCAAAGATGGCCAAGTGATTTTGATGGTTGAACGCGGTTTTGTGCCCGCCAAGCAAGCCCTCACAGTGCCTTTTACTATCCATGGCAATTGGCAAACTGTATCGCTAGCCACTTACATGCCAAACAATACTTTTGTGCCAGAGACGCAAGTGCAAGGTTTAGGTACAGTGCTGAAAACTGAACCTATTGCCAATATTGATGCCTTAGCCATCACAGCACTCAAGGAAGATCTGCCCGCAACCTTGGTTCGCCAAGTCGCAAGGGTCTATGCCAAATCCGAGATGGCCTATCAGGTTGGAAAGAGTGGCAGCCCAGGAAACAATGCAGCCGATATTGGCAGCATAGCGATGCAGATTTTTAACGTAGTAACAGAGCAAGCGGATCGCCGTAGTTGGCTGACGCTGCCTAAACAAGCACAGATCGGGCGGCGTTATTTGAGTGCAGGTGAATACACTTTGCAGTTAGATAAAGCGCCACCGGCAAAAATTGACGTTGCAGCAGGCAAAACCACCTTAGTCTGGGCAATTGATACTGGTAATTACACCCGAATTTATTCAATAATCATTTAGCCTAGCGGTTGTGGTATTTGAATAAGACGTGTGTCATTAAGTTTATACAATCACAAAATGGAACTGACTATGAAACAATTTAAACTGATTTTTGTGCTGGCTGCCGTTATGGGTCTGGCTGCATGTCAATCTAAAGTCGAATATGGCGATGCCACCGAAGTTGAAACCGTCAATGAGAATTTTGGCTCAACGGATCTACAAGCTATTGCAGCCAAGATGGTGGATAGCATGATGACTTTCCCTCCTATCGTTGCCATGACAGCCAATAGCCGTCCGATTTTATTTGTCGACAGCATCAAGAACAAAACCTCAGAGCACATTGATACTGAGTCTGTTACTGACTCTATCAGCAACAAACTATTGCGCTCAGGCAAGTTCCGTTTTATCGACATGACTAAAGTAGATTCAGTCCGTAAGCAATTGGATTACCAAAACAACACTGGCATGGTTGATCCATCAACCGCCATCAAGTTTGGTCGTCAAATCGGCGCGCAATACATGTTATACGGCAATTTATCTAGCATAGTTAAGCAAGACGGTAGCACTAAAGACGTGTACTACAAGATGACAATGCGTTTAATGGATTTAGAAACAGGCCTGATCGAATGGTCTGATGAAAAAGAAATCCGTAAGATGAAGTCTAAGTCTTTCTTAGGCATGTAATTGTCTATTGGCGTTTACTATCGCCAAACAGAGTTTCCAAGAAGCCAGCTTAAACGCTGGCTTTTTTTTACATTTCTAACATTGGTTATCCAAGGTAAATAAGGTAGTGTACTCGGCCAAAATACACTGCAATGATACTGGCTCAAATCGGCGCTGGCGCAGGGGATCATTTGCCACTCAGGCAACCCCAAACACCCGACATTGAAACAATATCCAAGCAGAAAACAAAACAAATTGTTGAAGGATTCAGTTGTGAACTTGTTTAAAGCCAGTTTTGTTGCCCTTGCCTGCGGCGCATTGATGTCGTGTGCCACCCAAAGCACTCTTAATACGGGTCCACGTGACGCCAGTGCTTACATTAGCCAGTATCAGGCCGCGCTGCGCTCGCAGGTTATTTCCGATGTTCGCTATGAATTAGATTTTCAGCTCACAGGGGAAGCCGACTTTTCCGCCACCTCCAAAGTGACCTTTCAGTTAAGCGAAATACCCAAACAGCTGAGCTTAGATTTAAACAAAGCACAGATAAAACGCTTTATGATCAATGGCACCGCCGTATATCCCAATTACAATGGCGCTTACATTAGCTTAAATACGCGTTTACTCACTTCAGGTGAAAACACGGTTGAAGTGCAGTTTACTCGCCCTCACAGCACCAATGGCGAAGGCCTGCACCGATTTAAAGATCCAGTCGATGGCAAGATCTACCTCTATTCGCATTTTGAACCCGCTGCCGCGCAGCAAATGTTTGCCGTGTTTGACCAACCAGATATCAAAGCCAACTATCAGATTACGGTCACAGCACCTAAAGATTGGCAAGTGATTAGCACTATGCGTGAAAGCCAAATCACTCCAGCAGGCGCATACAACCGTTGGACCTTCCCTGATACGCCAAAACTCAGTCCGTATAACTTTTCTATGCATGCGGGTCCCTACCACATGTGGCAAGACAACTCTGGCCGCTATCCAATGCGCCTGTTCGCCCGTGAATCTGTGGCTAGCCAAGTCACACCGCAGGATTGGTTTAACTATACCAAACAAGGATTAACCTTCTTCGATAACTACTTTGGCATTCCATATCCCTTTAAGAAATATGATCAAATTCTGGTGCCTGATTTCCTCTATGGCGCCATGGAAAACGCGGGGGCTGTGACCTTTGCCGAAGATCATTTCCTCTATAAAGCAGCCATGACGGCAGATCAAAAACAAAGCCTAGCCGGCGTTATCATGCATGAAATGGCGCATCAATGGTTTGGCGATCTCGTGACCATGAAATGGTGGAATGGCCTGTGGCTCAATGAAAGCTTTGCCTCCTTTATGGGCACGCTTGCGACTCAGGAGGCGACCGAATTCACCAATGCTTGGCGCACTTTTTACGCCAAAGGCAAACAAAGAGCTTATGAGCAGGACAGCTTAGTCACTACGCATCCAATTGAAGTACCAGTGGCAACAACCCAAAACGCCTTCGACAATATCGATGCGATCACTTATCAAAAAGGCGCATCGACACTGAAACAACTGCGCCACTTGCTGGGCGACATGGTGTTTCGCCGTGGAGTCAGCAATTATTTAAAACAATATAGTTATCAAAATGCTGAGTTAGATGATTTTATCAATAGCCTAGGCAAAGCCGCGGGTCGTGATTTAAGCGCATGGACTCAAGAATGGCTCTACAGCGCGGGCGTTAACACCATCAAGGCGGAATATCGCTGTGAAGGTAACCGTATCAGCGACTTTAGCCTGCTACAGCTCCCTGCAAGCACTGAACTACCAACATTACGCGAACAAAAAGTCCAAGTGGCCCTCTTTACCCAAGGCCGCTACGATTTACGCCATGACGTTACTGTGCCTGTCACGTACAAGGGTGAGCGTACCGAAGTCAAACAACTGATTGGTGAGCGCTGCCCTGACTTAGTCTATCCAAACTTTGATGATTGGGGTTTTGTGAAAGTCGAGCTCGATGACAAATCCTTTAACACTGCAAAACAGCAGTTGAGTAATGTGTCAGATCCACTGCTGCGCTCTATGCTGTGGCAAAGTCTGTGGGACAGCGTTCGTGAAGGTAAATTGAGCTTAGATCAATACCTAAGCACTGTATTTGTTAACGCGCCTGCTGAGACGGACTACACGATTGTCGGTCAGATCATCGATAGCATGTTGCGCTCGAAGCAGTATCTCGCACAAATCGCACCTATTCAGCAAAACTACGCTGAGAATGCAGTCAAAGGCTTAAGCCAGATGAGCCTTAGAAAAGCGATGGAAAGCAAAGGCGATAATGACTTCCAACGTATTTGGTTCGATGCGTATGTCAGTTTAGCCAGCGACAGGGATTCACTGCGCCATCTAGCACAACTCGTTGACGGCGAAACAAAAATTAAGGGATTAACTTTAGATCAAGATTTGCGCTGGGCGATCATCACCCAGCTCAATCGCTATGATTTCCCTAACGCGCAGCAACGTTTAACCAAAGAAGCGGCCAAGGATAATTCGGACTCAGGCGAGAAAGCAGCGCTTGCCGCGCAAGTGATCCGCCCAGAAGCGGCGGCCAAACGTCGCTGGTTAAGCAAGGTTCATCAAGACAGCCTGCCTTTCTCCAAGCAACGGATCATTATGGAAAATCTTTATCCTGCGGAGCAGAAACTATTGAGCGCGGCTACGGCGGAAGAACGTTTGGCGAGCTTAATGGATATGGACAAAAAAGGTCCCGTATTTATGCGTAACTACAGCCACTTCCTCGTTCCAACCGATTGTAATTACAATAGTATAGCAGCGCTAGACAAGGTGCTTGATCGTCAAACGGGATTATCAAATATCACTCGCCGCAATCTATTAGAAACCCGTCAAATGGAACAACGCTGCGTGTTGATCAAAAGTAAAATGACCCTATGATATTTAAGCCATTTTAGAATTAAAAAGGAGCTTCTAGAAGCTCCTTTTTTGTGCGGTAATAGATGGAAGCTAAGCTCGAAACATAACAAAAAGTAACGCAAACAACTTAACGTTAAATAAACAAGCTAGCATTCTGAATCAATTAATCGCAATCGAAAAACGGTAACATAGTTAATTATATCGTTAGCGAGAATCGGTATGTTTTAATGGCTTAGTGACGGTAAATAATGATATTCGTCATCTGTAAAATATTATTTTCTCTTCGATTCAGTCTTCTCAGTTTATCGAGTAAGCATTAATAACAAATGGCTTACCTAATCGTTATTTGCATAAAAATCATGCCATTATAAAGCGACTGATTTATGGGCGTCATGTCTAAATTTATTACTATAATTTCTCAATGCTTTAATGTTTTGTCTCTTACAGCCGCTATACTAAAACAACGTTAGAGCGCTAACGGAATATAAAGGAATAGATTATGCGATCGACACTCAAAACACGACTGCTGTTTAGCAGCCTCTCCGCGGTACTGATCACTATTGCTGTACTCGTAAGTATCTCTAGTTATTTCATTAGAAATAATGCGTTAGAAAACACTCAACATGAAATTGATCAACTGGCGAATACCTTTTCATCCGGTATTGGTCAATGGATGCAAGACAGAAAAATGGCCATTACCAGCCTAAAACAAGCCATTGAAGCCGATCCGAGCAAAAACGTCACCCCTCACTTGCTGCAAGCGCATACGGCGGTGGACTTTGCCCTCACCTATTATGGCGACGAGCAAGGCAACATGTATCGCCAAGATCCGTCTCTAAATACCGCGAATTACGATCCCCGCGTCCGCCCTTGGTATATGGACGCTAAAGCCGCCGGTAAAATGATCATGACGGCGCCCTACGTCAGCGCCACACTGAAAAAACAAGTCGTGACCATTGCCGAGCCTGTGATGGGATCAGGACAGCTGATAGGCGTGGCCGCAGCGAACTTAACCATAGATCAATTAACCGATGCTGTGCAGCGCCTCGAAGTGCCGGGCGAAGGTTATACCTTGATGGTCGATACTGCGGGACTCATCATCAGTCATCCCAATAGCCAGTTCAATACCCAGCAACTCACAAAAATTGATAGTAATTTTAGCAATAGCTGGTTATCACAGCGCACCAATGCCAATACCATGGAAGAACGTACCCTAGATGGCACCACTAAGTTAGTTTATGTCGCGGCGATACCTTCGACGGACTGGGCGTTGATTTTCGTGATGGATAAAAAAGAAATTATGTCTCAGGCAACCGATCTTGCCTGGTGGATGTCGGCCGTAGGTGTCGCCCTATTAGTACTCTTTGGTTTGATTTTAATCGCCATTTTCAAAATCCAATTCAAAGATCTCGAACGCGTTGCCCAAGCACTCAATGATATTGCCGAAGGTGATGGTGACCTAACAGTGCGCATTCATACTGCCAACAGTCACGACGAAATTGGTATGTTAGCTTCGGGCTTTAACCGCTTTGTGGAACGTCTCCATGGCATGATTTCCCGTATGCACAAGATTGCTGGTCAACTTGAACATCAGGCCCAAGGCAGCAGCGCTTCGGCCACGGACAACAGCCAACGCATTGAAGTCCAACAAGATGAAGTGACTATGGTCGCCACGGCTGTCACCGAAATGGCCAGTGCCACCGAAGAGATTGCCAGCAATGCCGAGCACACAGCACAAACTGCGCAAAATGCTGTCGGGCTTTCGAATCATGGCCACAAACAAGTCGCCCAGAGTCAGCAATCTATCCGTAATTTAGCCAGTGAAGTTGAAACTGCCGGCCGAATTATCGGTGAGCTGAATGAGCACTCACAGAAGATCAACAGTATTCTGTTAACAATCAGTGGCATCGCCGAACAAACCAACTTACTCGCACTTAACGCGGCCATTGAAGCCGCACGAGCGGGTGAACAAGGCCGCGGTTTTGCTGTGGTTGCCGACGAAGTGCGTGTACTGTCACAACGCACTCATTCATCGACCCAAGAAATTCAAGCGATGATCGAAACCCTCCAACAAACCGCCGGCAAAGCTGTTAAATCTATGACTCAGAGTCATGAAATGGCAGAAACCAGTGTGGCCGATGCTAATTCCGCCAGCGAAAGTTTGTTGCTGATCAGTAAAGCCATTAATGACATTTCAGATATGGCGAGCCAAATTGCCACGGCAGCTGAAGAGCAAACTTCAGTCACCAGCGAAATTAACCGCAATACCGAGTCGATTCGTGAAGTGTCGGAGAATCTCTCGATTGAAGCGCAAACCTCTATGGTGCAAGCGCAGGAACTCGCCCACTTAGCAGCGTCATTACAGCAGGAAGTGAATCGCTTCAAACTGTAGAGTCATCACGATTCTATACTCTGATGCCGTAAAATCGTTCCTGACAATAATGCCCGCCAATGTCACTGACATTGACGGGCATTTCTTTATACCTTCCAGCCGCCCCAACTCTTGCGCCTGAACACCTCAATCGGACTCACACTATCTTAGTCACCTTGTTTTCAAGGTTATTTAACTCAGCGTCTTCTAACTCACTTTCTTCTGACTCAGAAGCTGCAGGTAGCGGATCCGCATTTAGGTTTCTTAGCCCTTGATAGCCCATTTCAATACGATTGCCCCCATTTTTCTTAGCCTTATACATAGCAGCATCTGCACAGGAGAGTAACTGTTTTTCGTCCATGCCGTGCTCTGGATACAAGGCAATACCAATACTCGGTAAAATATGGATTTGCTGGTCGGCAAGTTCGAAGGGTTGATTAAGGACTTGTAATATTTTATGCGCTGCCAATAGGGTATTTTGAGCAGAATCAACACGTTCTAGTAAGATCACAAACTCATCACCGCCGAAACGCGCTACGGTATCTGAACCCCTAACACAGCTGAGAATACGCTGCGCCGTTACTTGCAGCAGCAAATCGCCAACGCTATGACCAAAGGTATCGTTAACCCATTTAAACTTATCTAAGTCTAAATAAAGTAAAGAGAAATAACTTGATTCCCTATGGGCACGGGATAGTGCCTTTTGAAACCTATCGTAAAAAAGCTCACGATTGGGTAACAGGGTTAACTGATCATACAGCGCAATATGTTCTAATCGCGCAAGCATTTGTCGGCGTTCAATCGCAAAGGCAATTTGCGTAGAAACAAACTCCAATAGCTCACGGTCTTGGTGCGTATAAGAAGCCGAAGTGGGCAAGCTATGCATCATCAAGGCACCGATAACACCTTTTTGCAGCTTTAGCGGCACACCCAGCCAACTTAAATTGCCATTACCCAGCTCTTCGCGAATGGCTTGGGGATACTCAGATAAGGTCACAGGACACAGGAGTAAAGATTCTGCACTGTGGATCACTTGTTCGGTAAACAAGCTGAAACTTGCGATATCGACCAGTGAATTATCACCCGCGGCGGCTTTGTAAGGGAAGCTGAGTTCATTTAAATCTTGATCGTACAATGCAATGGCAAAGTTTGCCGCAGGCAGCAATTTTGCAATGATTTCATGGATACGGCGATATAGAGCTAGCAAGTCCTCAGCAACATGCACAGCTTCAGAAATCTCATACAGGGCTGCTTGTCGGCGTTCGGCGTTTTTACTTTTAGAAATATCCCTCGCCACAGCCACACGTTGCTGATGAACCTCAGACCAGCGGGCAGACCATAAAATATCGACAACTGTGCCGTCTTTACGCACATAACGGTTTTCGAAATCGACCTTATAGCGGCCAGTCATAATCTCATTGGCGGTTGCGAGTGTGCGTTCTCTATCTTCAGGCAGCACAAGATCGAGCATCTGCATACCCATCATTTCCGCAGGCGTATAGCCAAAAATACGTTCAGCCCCCGCACTGACAAATTCAAACCGCCCAGTTTTATCAACGACGCAAATAGCATCCAAAAGAAGGTCAATAAAATTGCTTAGGGAAGTGTAGCCATCATTATTCACACCGTTCTCCAATCAACGTCTGTATTTGGCTAAGTAATAAGTCTGATCATAAGCATAAAAATAATAATAACGCACTATTAGAGTAGGTTAATTTTCAATGTCATTCCAGAGTTGCCCAAGTTGGGCTCGGCTTTTTATAGGATTAAATGCAAACAAAATCAAATACAATACCCTAAGCCATCAGCGGCGAGATTTGACTCTAGACTAAGGGTATCGGCACAATGCCCCAAACCCTAGCCTACATCAGGCTAGGATTGCATTGGCAAATGTGAATAAAATTTAAGGAAGGTCTTTTTGGATGAGTTGCGTTCTGGGTTAAATAAACCGAGTCATTTTCGCCTTGGGCTAGCCATGTGGTCACACTCGAATTGGCAAGAGAGTGTTTATGGCCATGGGATTAAACAAGCGGAGCGACTCGCCCGTTACGCCACAATATTCAACACCGTCGAAGGTAATACCAGCTTCTACGCAACGCCTGCACTGCAAACCGTGATGAACTGGCACAGTGCCACGCCCGATGATTTTCGCTTTACCTTCAAGCTGCCGCAAACCATTACTCACCAAAGACTATTGCAACACTGCGGCCAAGAGTTGAAGGATTTTTTCCAAGTAATGGCGCCATTAATCGATAAAACGGGGATCTGGAAAATTCAACTTCCCGCCCATTTCGGCCCAGAAAACTTACCTGTGTTAGCGCAATTTCTCAATCAAGTCCCCCAAGGATTAACCTATGGCGTTGAAGTCAGGCATGCAGCGTTTTTTGCTAAGGGAGACGCCGAGCGCGCACTCAATCGATTACTTATCGATAAAAAAGTGAATCGCATCATCATGGATAGCAGGCCCTTGTTTGCCCTGCCGCCCAGCAACGCCGCCATTATCGACGCCCATAAGAAAAAGCCGCGGGTGCCAGTGCATGCGATTGCCACCGCCAATTATCCTGTGGTGCGCTTTATCGGCCAACCAGACGATGCCGTAGCACAACTCGCGCAGCAAGGTGTTAGCGCTTTGCCTAAGAATAACGATGCCTTTTTTGATAATTGGCTCGCACAGCTCCCGCTGTGGCTCGCAGAAGGTCGAGAGCCCTATCTGTTTATTCATACTCCCGATAATGAAACCGCGCCTGAATTGGCCATCCGTCTCTATCAAACATTGCGCAGCCAAATTGCAGCGCAGATTCAACTCGCCGAGTTAAGCCTACTTGAGAAGATACCTGAGGAGACAAGTACGCAGATGGGACTTGCTTGGTAAAAGGGCGCGAGGTAAAACGGACGTAAGAAGGAACCCACGGCAAGCTCGCCGTGGATATAGATTAAAAACAGCTTTAACTCGGGATAAATAAGTTATTCATTTGCTCAAAATCAAGGGTAATGGCTTTAGGTATTGAACCGTTATCAACGGCAATAACCGCATCTTTTGGCTGCAGCTGAAACGGCTTTGCCTTAATTGAATTTAACAAAATTGGATTAAACAAAGTGTCATAGGCTTGTAAAAATGAAGCCGGACCGGTGGAAAAACGCTGCACACCTGCGGCAAATAACTCGCCGATATCCATCTGCTCATTCAATAGCATAAAATTCAGTGGCATATCCACAGCGGCAGACAAGCGCTTAGCGGTCTCGACCTGATTAGCCCCAGGGATAAAGCCGCCATCCGCGCCCGCAGCCTGATATTGAGTTAACCTATCGATAGTCATAGCGACCGCGGCATCACCACTGGCTAAGCCCAGTAAATACACATCGGTTCGCGCATTAATAAATAATCCTTGGCAACGAGGATGGGCGCGAATAGCTTTAATTTTTGCCACCATCTCAGCAACACCTGCACAGCCATCCTCAATATTAATCCCTGCTACGCCAAGCTCAGCGAGCTGCGCAACAAAAGCAGCAACCTCATCGGGATCTTGGCTATAACCGGATTCAATATCTAGCGTCACTGACACTCGGCTCAACCGTAGGATATTGTTCACTGCGTCCAATAAGGCCGCTTTAGGTAGCGCTTGGCCATCGGGATAACCGAGCGACCAAGCCAATGCCGCGCTACTGGTCGCAATAGCAAGGGCGCCCGATGCTTGGATGATGGCCGCACTGGCGGCATCCCAAACGTTAGTTAATATCAGCGGCTCTGATTGTTGGTGTAGTGCTTTGAAAAGTATTCTAAATTGCTCAGCCATCTTATGTCCTTATTAGTGTTGAAAGCTCAACTCTAACAAGATGGCTTAGGTCATTATCGCGGGAAACGGCACTGAACCTAAACGCCAAGCGCTTAAGGCTTGGCTATGTGAGCATGAGCATTCCGCTTGAGTATTCTTGGCTAACCCCAAAGTGCATTGGCAAGAATAAACACACACGCAGAGAGCAACATAGTAATAGGAAGCGTCAGCAGCCAAGCGAGCATGATTTGCTTAATTGTTTGGATCTGAAGCCCCGAACGATTAGCCACCATAGTGCCCGCAACGGCGGAAGATAGAATATGAGTCGTCGATACAGGCATGCCCGTCATACTGGCAATCCCAATCGATACGGCAGCGGTGACCTGTGCGGCAATGCCTTGGCTGTAGGTCATACTCGATGAACCAATTTTCTCCCCCACGGTATACACAATCCGTCGCCAGCCCACTAACGTGCCGCAGCCCAACGCAGTCGCAATGGCAATAATCACCCAAAGTGGCGCATATTCAGTGGTACGGGTGAGATCCTTACGCCATTTAGCCAATGAGGTTAGATCTTTCGCGGGGAGATCTAACTTCGCCACTTGGCGAGCCGTATCATCGATACAAAGGAGTAACCGACGCACCTCGCGCCGATCTTGTACATCCATGTCTTTGTAAGTCGAGACTTTTGCCAAGCGGCGGTCAAGTAGCGACATCGCAGGTAATACATTTTCAGATGAACAATGAGCCAGCATATATTCGGGGACGTTTGCTGAAGCGCTAAAGTCGATCACATCCGCGATAACAGCTTGGTTACGATCGTAAATCGCCATAATGCGCCGATTGGCATCTTGAGTTCTTTCCAAATCATAGGGTTGACTGCCCATGTCCAAGGCAAAATACGCCGGTGCCATACAAATCAGCACTAGCATCACTAGGCCTATGCCCTTCTGTCCATCGTTCGAACCATGGGCAAAACTCACCCCCATAGCAGAGACAATTAAGCTCGCCCTTGCCCAAAATGGCGGGTGTTTTTTGCCATTAATCTGCATCTGCTCATCGGGAGTGCGGTGAATTTTATGTTTCTGCCAGACGTATTTCATGATGAGTAGAAAAATCCCCGCCATCACAAAACCTAAAGTCGGCGAAATAATTAAGGACAACATGATCTGCGAGGCTTTAGAGACATTAATACCCTGCAAGATAGGCTGATGATTCATCCAAGCGAACGCGCCGCCTACGCCCATTATCGAGCCAATCAAGGTATGGGAACTCGATGCCGGTATACCAAAATACCAAGTGCCTAAGTTCCAGATAATTGCCGAAAACAGCAGGGAAAAGACCATCAATAAACCTTGGGTCGAATCCATGCCGAGCAAGGAATCTACGGGCAACAAATGCACTATTGCATAGGCCACACCTAAGCCACCTAATAGCACACCTGCAAAGTTAAAGAGCGCAGAGGTAACGACCGCAAGATTGGCTGGCATAGCCTTGGTATAAATAACCGTAGCCACCGCATTGGCCGTGTCGTGGAAGCCATTAATGAATTCGTATGCCAATACAAACAGTATCGCAAGCACTAAACCCACAGACCAAGCAAAGCCTAACGTTGTGAACATTTCAAACATAAAATACTGACCCATGGCGAGAACGCCCACAGATTACGCCCAAGTTTGGCCTCTTTTACAGTGAAAAATTATTTAGATTGTCAAAAAGTGAATTAGTCCTCAATAACTCAGTAGCATGCTTGCAATTAACACTGGCTTGATTTTATTCGGCCAAATGAATATCTGTACTGCAAAAAGGTGCAAAACATTGATTCAATGTTAAATAATTCAACTAAAAGCAGTATTAAACGTCATAAATCGTAACAGGATTATATCCCATGATCGCCTAACCTAAATCGCTGTGGCGTCATCCCAAAACGCTCCTTGAAAGCTTTAATATAGGATGAATCATTTTGATAACCGATTTGGTGGGCCACATTCTGTATTGATAGGTCAGTAGCCAATAACGACAGCGAATAGATCAGCCGCAAATGTTGACGCCATAATACGAATGAAGAACCAAACTCCCTCACAAATAGCCTCGACAATGTTCGTTCCGATGCTCCAACCCTCTCTCCCCATTTCACTAAAGAGAAATCTAAAGCTGGCGTTTGGGTTAAATGCTCAAAAATCAATTTTAAGCGCCTATCTTGGGGTATCAGTAACTTAAAAGTCTGTCCTCCCGCACTATTAATTTGATCGTATAGCACCTCAAGCAAACGCAGTATTGGCGCCTGAACCATTGGCTCAACATTTATTGGGGTATTAAAAGCACATTGTTTTCTGAGTGTTAACACTAACTCCCTTAGAAAAGCACTCATAGTGA